>JBKQHH010000118.1:0-6344 GCA_052148875.1 Solirubrobacteraceae bacterium | reverse complement strand
CGCGCGCGTGGCGCGCGAGCTCGACGCCGACGTGCTGCGCCTGCCGGCGGACCTGCATGCGACCGAGGACGCCGCGGCGCAGGTGCGCGCCCGGCTGCGCACCGGGCTCGTCGCCGTCGGCTCGGGCACGCTGACCGACGTCGTCCGCTACGCCGCGCACAGCGCCGGCTGCGACTTCGTCAGCGTGCCGACGGCAGCATCGATGGACGGGTACGCGTCGAGCGTCGCGGCGATGGAGCGCGACGGCGTCAAGCTGACGCTGCCGGCGCGCGCGCCGGCAGCGATCTTCGCGGACCCGCGGATCGCGGCGGCGGCGCCGATCGAGCTGACGCGCGCGGGCATCGGCGACCTGCTCGCGAAGAGCACCGCGCGGGTCGACTGGCTCGCTACGCACCTGCTCTATGGCGAGGACTGGCGCGAGCTCGAGCCGCTGCCCGAGCTCGACGTCGCCGCGCTGCTCGCCGGCGACGTTGAGGCGATCACGGAGCTGCTGCGCGCGCTGATCGAGTCGGGGCTCGCGATGGCCGCGGTCGGCAGCTCGCGCCCGGCGAGCGGCTGCGAGCACCACGCCTCGCACTTCTGGGACCTGCTCGCCGGCCGCGGCCTGCGCCCGCGGGGCCTGCACGGGCTGCAGGTCGGCTATGCGACGCACTTCGCGATGCGCCTGCAGCGCTTCGCGTATGGCGGCGGCGTGGCGCTCGCGCGCCGGCCGCTGCCGGTCGCCGAGCCGCTCGACGAGGCCGCGCGCGCGTGGCTCGGCGAGCCGCCGCCGGACATGCTCGCGGCGGTCGTGGAGAAGCAGCGCATGGTCGCCGCTGTGCCCGCGTCGTGGCCGGATGACGAGCAGCGCTGGGCTGCGCTGCGCGCGCGCCTGCGTCCGTCGCTGGAGGGCTTCGACGCGGTCGCGGCCGCGCTGCGTGCGGCCGGCATTCCGGACCGCCCGGATGGCTATCTGGGGATCGACGCGAGGATGCTGCGCGCCGGCCTGCGCTACGGCGGGCGGCTGCGCGCGCGCTACACGACCGTCGACTTCCTCGAGGGGCAGGGCGTGCTCGAGCAGGCGCTGGACGAGGCGCTTGCGCCCGACCCCGCTGCGTAGCCGCTGCCGGGGCTACGGTCGCCGCGGCGCAGCTACCAGCGCCCGTGCACGTGCGGGCGGATCAGCCGGTCGTACACCTCCGCGACGCCGTCGAGCTGCTCGGGGCGCAGCGGCGCGAGCGCGGCGGCGGCGACGTTCTGGCGCACCTGCTCGACGTTGCGCGCGCCGGGGATGACGGTGCTGAGCCCCGGCTGGTCGATGACCCAGCGCAGCGCGAACTGCGCGAGCGTGGTGCCGGGGTCGAGCAGCTTGGCGAGCTCGCGCGCGGCGGCGAGGCCGGTCTCGTACGGCACGCCGGCGAACGTCTCGCCGACGTCGAAGGCCTCGCCGTGGCGGTTGTAGCTGCGGTGGTCGTCGGGCGCGAAGGTGGTGTGCTCGTCGTAGCGCCCTGAGAGCAGGCCGGAGGCGAGCGGCACGCGCGCGATGATGCCGACGCCGGCCGCGCGCGCGGCGGGCAGCACATGCTCGAGCGGCTTCAGGCGAAAGCAGTTGAGGATGATCTGCACGCTGGCGACGCGCGGGCGCGCGATCGCGCGCAGCGCCTGCGCGCAGGTCTCGACGGAGACGCCGTAGGCGCGGATGTGGCCCTCCTCGACGAGCTCGTCGAGAGCGGCGAAGGCGTCGTCGTCCTCGTAGACGCCGTCGGGCGGGCAGTGCAGCTGCACGAGGTCGATGCGCTCGACGCCGAGGTTGGCGCGCGAGCGGGCGTTCCACGCGCGGAACGCGTCGCGGTTGTAGTTCTCGGGCAGCTGCGCGACGCGCCTGCCCATCTTGGTGGCGACGAGCACCTCGGGGTGGCGGGCGTGCAGCTCGCCGCAGAACTGCTCGCTGCGCCCGTCGCCGTAGACGTCGGCGGTGTCGAAGAACGTGACGCCGCCCGCGACGGCTGCGTCGAGCACGTCGTGCGCGGCCTGCGGCTCGACGTTGCCCCAGTCGGCGCCGAGCTGCCAGGTGCCGAGGCCGACGACGCTGACGTCGCGTCCGAGCCGCTCGATGCGCCGCTGCTCCATCGTCTCGCATGCTCGCAGCTCTAGGCGAGCAGCGCGCGGAGCTCCTCTGGTCGCTCGACGATGACCTCGGCGCCGCTGAGCTCGTGGCGGTCGCCGATGCCCCAGGTGACGCCGATCGCGCGCAGGCCGCAGGCGCGCGCGGCGTCGACGTCGTAGAAGCGGTCGCCGACCATGACCGCCTCGCGGGCGCCGAGCGCTCGATTCGCGCGCGCCACCGTCTCGGCCTTGGGCTCCGAGAGCTCCGGTGCGCAGACGACCTCGAAGGCCGACTCGAGCCCGAAGTGCTCGAGCAGCGGCCCGACGAACTTGCGCTCCTTGGCGGTGGCGAGTGCGAGCGGCAGAGCGAGCCCGTGCAGCAGCTCGGCCATTCCGTCGATGAGCCGCGTCTGATCGAGGTACACGCGCGCGAAGTGCTCGTGGTAGCTCCTCACGCAGTCGGCGACGATCTGAGAATCCTCGGCGGCGCCGGTCAGCTCGATGAAGGCCGTCGGGGTGGGCGGGCCGATGAAGCGCGCCAGTTCGGCGGCGGTGTGCGGCGGATAGCCGTGCTCGGTGAGCGCGCCGTTGATGGCCGTCTCCACGGGTGCAAGCGAGTCGATGATGACGCCGTCGAAGTCGAAGATGGCCCCGTCGGCGGGAGGCGTCAGCGGCATGCGCGAAGCGCGGGGTAGAGCGCGCGGAAGCGCTCGCGCCCCTCGCGGTAGGGCTCGATCCAGTCCGACACCGGCTCGATCGTCTCGCCGGGGCGCACGGTGGCGGCGACGGCGGCGGGGACGTCCGGCCAGACGCCGCCGGCGACGCCGCCGAGCAGCGCGGCGCCGAACGCGGCGGCGTCCTGCACGGCGACGCGCTCGAGTGGCAGCTCGAGCACGGAGGCGACGATTCGCAGCCACTCCTCGCTGCGCGCGCCGCCGCCGGAGACGCGTCCGAGTGTGGGAGTCTCACCCACCCGGCCGAGCGCGGCGATCAGGTCGAGCGAGTCGCGCAGGCCGAAGGCGACGCCCTCGAGCAGCGCGCGCACGAGCGCGCCGCGGTCGTGGCGCAGGCTGAGGCCGGCGTAGGCGCCGCGCGCGTCGGGGTCGTCGTGCGGCGTGCGCTCGCCGGCGAGGTACGGCAGGAACGTGAGCCCCTCGGCGCCGGGCGCCCAGGTGCTGGCCTCGGCGGTGAGCGTGTCGTAGTCGGCGCCGAGGATCGCCTGCAGCCAGCGCAGCGAGCCGGCCGCGGAGAGCATCACGCCCATCGCGTGCCATGTGTTGGGAATGGCATGGCAGAAGGTCTGCACGCGCACGTGCGGGTCGGGGGCGTAGCGATCGAGCGCGGCGAACACGACGCCGGAGGTGCCGAGCACGACGGATACGATTCCCCGCCCGCCCGGGCGGTCGACGCCGACGCCGAGCGCGCCTGCGGCCTGGTCGCCGGCGCCGGCGGCTACGGGGACGCCGTCGGCGGTCGCGCCGCTCACGTGCGGGCTCTCGAGCACGCGCGGCAGCCAGTCGGGCTCGAACGCGAGCGCGTCGAGCATCTCCTCGCTCCAGCGCCGCTCGGCGACGTCGAGCAGCAGCGTGCCGGAGGCGTCGTTGACGTCGGTGGCGTGCTCTCCGCAGAGGCGCAGCCGGACGTAGTCCTTGGGCAGCGCGATGTGCGCGATGCGCGCGTACACGTCGGGCTCGTGGTGTCGCAGCCAGAGCAGTTTCGGCGCGGTGAAGCTCGTGAGCGCGCGGTTGCCGGTGAGCGCGGCCAGGCGCTCGAGCCCGAGCGTGGCCTCGATCTCGGCGCACTCGGCGGCGGTGCGCTGGTCGTTCCAGATGATCGCCGGGCGCAGCGCGCGGTCGTGGGAGTCGAGCGCGACGAGACCGTGCATCTGCCCGGAGAGCCCGATGCCCTCGGGAGGGCCGGCGGCGGCCTGCAGCCGCGCGAGCACCGCCTCGGCGGCGCGCCACCAGTCCTCGGGGTCCTGCTCGGACCATCCCGGCCGCGGTGTGGCGAACGGATAGCCGGCGTCGGCGGCCGCAACGACACCGCCGTCGGCATCGAGGGCGAGCCCCTTGACGCCGCTGGTGCCGACGTCCAGTCCGAATACGCTCACGTGCGCTGCGCGGAGTGTCGCGCGGACCATGCCCGCGGCGGCGACGGGTGGCCGAGCGAGGACCGGCTCACGCGCCCAGGGCCGCGTAGACGAGCTCGTAGGCGGTCACGGCGTCCTTGCGCGACTGCGCCTCGCGCAGCGCCGGCTCGTCGATCTTGGCGGCGATGGAGTCGATGAAGTTCCACTGGATCACCGAGCGCCTGACCGCGCCGACCTGGTCCTCGGTGTACGGGTAGAGGTCGAGGCCGAGGCGTTCGCCATGCTCGCCGTAGCCGCAGCGGCGCAGTTCGAGCGCGAGCTCGATCGTCTCCATGAAGGCTGTGGCGCCGAGCATGTTGTCGTCGTCGAAGGTGCCCCAGCCGGAGTTGCCGTGCTGGTGGCCGAGCAGCCCCTCGGAGTGCAGGAGCGCGGCGTACTCGGGCAGGTGCTCGTCGTTCATGAGCAGGTGCTGCCAGTCCATGTTGATCTGCACGTTGTCGAGCCCCTCGGCGCGCAGCTTGTTGGCGACGTAGATCGTCATCCCCATGTTGCGCATGAGGATCTTCATCGCCGGCTCGGAGCACTTGTGCTCGAGGAACAGCTTGACGCCGTGGCGTTTGCAGATCTCGGCGGCCTCGCCGATGCCCTCGATCAGCCACTTCCACGAGTCGACGTAGGGGGTCTGGAACGGGTAGTTGTAGCCCTCGACGCCGGGCCAGATAATCATGTTGGCGCCCAGCCCGCCGGCGAACTCGGCGCCCTCGCGCACGATCCGCAGCGCCTCGGCGCGGACGTGCGCTTCGGGGTTGACGAGGCCGCCGCGCCCGAAGCGCGGGTCGAGGTGCAGGCCGCCGGCGATGCAGTAGACGTCGTGGTCGCCGAGCGCGTCCTGGACGTCTGCGATGTTCTCGTGCGAGAGCTCCTGCGGGTAGTGGAACTCGTAGCCGTCGATCAGCTCGCCGAGTCCCTCGACGGCGCGGTGCACCTTCTCGGCGACCGGTTCGGCGTCGTAGGCGTGCCCCGGCTGGTAGCCGCCGGGAACGAAGCGCGTGATCATCGGGCCGAACGCCCAGATGCCGAGACTCGTCTTCATCGTTCCACCTCCGTCGGTTGGTTGGCTTCGGCGCTCGCGTAGAGCGCGGCGATCGTGCGCGCCTGCGCGAGCGCGTCCTCGCGCCCGTAGCGCGGCGGGCGCTCGCCGGCGACGGCGGCGGCGAAGTCCTGGAGCTCACAAGCGTACGGATCGAGCCGCTCGATCGCGATGCGCTCGATCGAGCCGTCGGGGCGGAACAGCTCGATGTCGGGGTTGCGCGAGTGCCACGGATCGTCGAGCCGCAGGACGCCGTGCGTGCCGCTCACCTCGAGCTCGTCGCGGGCGGCGAGGTCGAAGCCGCAGTCGATGGTGGCGAGCACGTCGCCGGCGAAGCGCAGCAGCCCGGTGAGGCGCATGTCGACACCGTCGCCGCCGCGCACCTGCTGGGCGCTGACGGCGAGCGGCTCGCCGGCGAGCAGCCGCGCGGCGCTGACGCAGTAGCAGCCGACGTCCATCAGCGCGCCGCCGTCGAGCGCCCCGCTCAGGCGCACGTCGCCGGCGCGCTCGAGCAGGAAGGAGAACGACGCGCGGATCAGGCGCAGCTCGCCGATCTGCTCGAGCAGCTCGATCAGCCGGCGCGCCTGCGGGTGGTGGCGCCACATGAACCCCTCGGCGAGCACGAGGCCGCCGCGCTCGGCGGCGTCGAACGCGCGGGCGACGTCGTCGGGATGGCGCGACAGCGGCTTCTCGCAGAGCACGTGCCGGCCGGCCTGCAGCGCGCGCAGCGACCACTCGACGTGCAGCGAGTTGGGCAGCGCGACGTACACCGCGTCGACGTCGGGATCGGCGAGCAGCGCCTCGTAGGAGTCGTGCGCGCGCGGGATGCCGAGCGCCTGCGCCTGAGCCTCGGCGCGGGCGCGGTCGCGAGAGCCGATCGCGACGACGTCGATGCCGGCCGTCTGGCGTGCTCCGGCGACGAGCAGCTCGTTGATCCGCGCCGTCGAGAGCAGGCCGAGCCTCATGACGCGCCCACGCCCGTGCGCCGCGCACCCAGGCCTTCGACGTATGGACCCAGCAATCGCGCGACCGAGTTCGCGCTCATGCTCGCCGGCTCCCCCGGCAGCACCGTGTAGCTGA
>JBKQHH010000117.1:0-6249 GCA_052148875.1 Solirubrobacteraceae bacterium | reverse complement strand
ATCCGAAGCAGCACCTCGACGACGACCTCCCGCCCAGCGTCATAGATCGCCTCCGCCTCGGCGCGCTCCACGCACACGGATTCGACGCGCCGGGATTATGTCCCCCTACCCAACTGAACGCTTACTGTTTTTGTGGCGGTCGTGAGGTGCTGGCGAGCCCGCGTGGGAGCCTGTTTTCGGCCTTCCGTCCCATTCACCGTCCCAATGGGCGGCGCGTGGCTGGGCACGGAACCCATCACCTACGCCTACCAGTGGCAGCGCTGCAACGCCACCGGCGAAGAATGCGCGAGCATCGAAGGCGCGACGAGCGCCACGTACAACCTTGCCAAAGCGGACGTCGGCTCGACGATTCGCGTCTCCGTCACCGCGAGCAACGAACCCGGCAATACCAGCGCGACCTCCCCTCAAACCGAAACGATCGGCGCGCCGGGGCCGCCCGCCAACACCGAAGCGCCCCAGCTGCACGGCACAGCCCAGCAGGGACAGCGGCTGTTCGCGAGCAACGGCGCTTGGTCTGGCTCCAGGCCGCTCACCTTCTTCTACCGCTGGGAACGCTGCAACTCCGTAGGCGAAGCATGCAGCGCGATAGAAGGCGCCACCAAACCCAGCTACACGCTCCAGAGCGCCGACGTTGGCTCGACGCTGCGCCTGAAGGTCACGGCGTCCAACTCACTCGGCAGCGCCGCCGTCTTCTCGGCCATCACCGCCGTAGTCGCTTCCTCGAGCGAAGCGAGCACAAACCAGGCGATCGAACTGGCCCAAAGCACCGACCCCTCGGTGATCGCCAGGCCACAAGCGCAACCCTAGAAGAAGAAACCGTCAAGCCCATCGTCACCGACACCGCCGAAGCGCTGTCCTCCGAAGCGACGCTCGCGAGCTCCTCGGTATCCAAGGAAACCCCCGGCGAATTCGCGGTCAGCACCGCAGACGGTGAACTGAGCCTCGCCCCGATCGGCACCGCGCCCAACGCTGCCACGACGCCCACAATCGTCAACGGTACCGCAGCCGTGTTCGCGGGAACCTCGCCGCAGACCGACACGATCGTGCGCCCCGAGCCGCTCGGCGCCACCACACTGCTACAGCTGCACTCCTCGCAGGCGCCGGCGAGTTTCTCGTGGGAAGTGCGCATCGGCGCCGAACAAGAACTGCAGAAGCTCGCAAACGGCAGCGTCGCCATCGTCGAAAAGGAATCGGGCTCCTACCTGGAAGGTGAACTGCCGAGCGAAGCCCTCGAAGGCGCCGGCAAAGAAGCGAGCGCCGAAACCGGCGAACACGGCTACGGCAGCGAAGGCGCCAGCGAAGAATTCGGAGGCTCGCTCGAAGAAACGACGGGCCAGCTCGAACACCTCCCCGCCGCACCCACGAGCTCGACCACTCCCGTAACGCCCAAAGAAGGCGAACTGCACCCCCAGGAAACCCAGCCGCAGTACGAAAGCGGCTCCAGCGCGATGAGCTACGCCGAATCGCACGCCAGCGGCAAGACACTCATGGTGATCGAGGCGCCCACCGTCATGGACGCCGCAGGCCACACCGTCCCAGCGAGCCTGAGCATCGAAGGCAACACGGTAACGATGGCGCTCACGCCAGGCAAAGAAACCACCTACCCTGCGACCGCCGCAATCGCGGTGGCAGCGCCAAGCAGCAAAAAGGCCGGCCCGGGACCTGAAGCCCACCGCGGGCTCTCAGACCAGCAGAAGTCGGCCTTCGACGCGTCAGAAAAAGAAGGCAAACCCTCTAAAGAATTCGACCCCCGCCTAAAGAGCCACATGAAAATCGAATCAGCCCGGCTGATCATCGGTTTCGACGCCTCGCCGCACAGCGTATTGCTAAGAGAATGGCTCGAAGCCGTGCACGAAGCGCACATCAAGCCCGAAAAGATCCTCGTTACATTCAGGGCGTGCGTGCCTGAAGCACCAAACTACGGGTTGGGCATAAACGCACGAGTGCCATGCCCCGACGAACCCTCGCCCACGAGCCCCTCGTTCCCCGGCTACTACTACAACCACGTCTACGCCCTGATGAAAGAACTCATCAAAGACGGAGTACGAACATTCGGCGCATGGAACGAGCCAAATAAATTCAATGAACCGCTACATCCCGACGCCGAGGCCGGACGAGCCGCCCTGCTGTGGGGCGAGGCCCAACACGCCGTCGAACGCCTCGGCTGTGCTAAGCACTGTATCGTGGTAGCGGGCGAATTCACTGGGTACTTTCCAATCTACACCGGTAAGTATGTAAGCGCCATCCTCGGCGACGCCAAACGAGGTAACCCGACACGCACAAAGCCAACCTACTGGGGCCTACACGACTACAACGATCTCGAACGCGTACAAGCCGAATCACAGAGCGGCAAAGAGGTCATCGCCAAGGACTACACGAACGCCGAAGCCGACAACTACGTGCGATTCATCAAATCCAAGCGCCTCGGAAGCACACACATCTGGCTAACCGAGCAAGGCGTCAAGGTTGAAACCAACACAAACGAAACCGGAACCACAAGGCTAACCGGGCATCCGGAACTCCAGCGTCTTGCTGCGCAAGACTTCCTCCGCCTAGGAAGCTCCTCGATGCACGTTGAACGCCTCTATTACTACCAATACAAGGGACCATCTAAGGAACGTAAGGAACAACTCGCCGCTCACAAGCCTAAAGGAGAGCGTGAATTCGACAGTGCCCTCTTGGCAGGCGAAGGCTACGGGCCGGAACCCAAAAACTGGCGCCCGGCGTTCTGTGTGTTGGTACTGGGTGAGAACGGCTGCCCAGCCAGCAGCGTCACGAAGGCGCCTGTTGCAGGGTCGATCACCGAAAGCGCAGGAACCATAGTGTTGGACGTGAGCCCAGAAGGACTCCCGACGAAATATAAGGTGGAGTACGGGACGAGCGAAACCTACGGGCAGACGACTTCCTCCAACACCGTGGCTAACACCGAAGGCGCCCAAAGCGAGACCGTGACGCTCAGCGGCCTACAGCCTTGCACGACCTACCACTACCAGGCCGAGGCGGAAAACGAAGGCAACGAAGGGAAACCGGCTCTCGGTGGCGATAACACGTTTCAAACGGGCGGATGTGTTGGGACAGTCATCAGCGCAAGCAGTGGCGGACAGACGTGCGCGGTGCAGTCGCACGGCGGCGTTGACTGCTGGGGATACAACGAAGAAGGACAACTGGGCAATGGCACAACTGTCAGCAGCTCGACACCGGTCGAAGTGAATGGAATCACCCACGCAGCGAGTGTCAGCACAGGCAGTGGCTTTTCATGCGCGCTGCTTTCCGGTGGCAGCATTGACTGTTGGGGCTACAATGCGTATGGCACTCTCGGTAACGGCACGACCACCAACAGTCTCACACCAGTTGCGGTTAGCGGCATCACTAACGCGAGCGGCGTTGGCGCTGCACGCGGCCAGCATGCCTGCGCGGTGCTGTCCAGTGGCGGCGTTGACTGCTGGGGCAATAACGCGCACGGCGAACTCGGTAACGGCACGACTGAATCCAGCACCAGGCCAGTAGCAGTCAGCGGCATTACCAAAGCAACTGCGGTCGCCGCCGGCGAGTACTCGTCTTGCGCCTTGCTTACCACCGGTGGTGTCGCCTGCTGGGGCTGGAACCTCTACGGAGAACTCGGCAATGGCACAGGAAAAGATAGCTCCACGCCCCAAGCAGTTAGCGGAATCGGTAGCGCGGTCGCGATAAGCGAGGGCGACGTTTCTGCGTGCGCCCTCCTTTCAAGCGGCGCCATCGACTGCTGGGGTTATGGAGGACATGGCGAACTCGGTAACGGCACGACCAAAGAAAAGCCAACGCCGACGGCCGTCAGCGGAATCACCAACGCAAGCGCGATCAGCGCCGGCCCCGCATCTACATGTGCGGTACTTACCACCGGGCACGCTGACTGCTGGGGCGACAACGAAAACGGGAGCCTTGGGAATGGCACAACCGAAAATAGCCTCACGGCCGTGTCAGTGAGCAACATCACCAACGCATCCGGCATCTCTGCCGGAGGCCCGGGCGGATGCGCACTCCTCACCGGCGGCGGCATTGATTGCTGGGGCGGCGGTACCTTCGGCGAACTCGGGAACGGGGGACAGCTGGAAGAAACCAGCCTGACTCCCGTACCAGTCAAGAACTTCCCGTGACGTCATAGAACCGTCCACGCATCCGCTCCAACAATCGTCTACAGACACCGCAACTTTGGGCGATTCGGATAGTCTGTAAGAGAGATGCGCCGAATCCTCATCTGCACCGCAATTGTGCTGCCGCTGCTCACAGCTGCCCCCACATGCTACGCGCACGTGCGGCCCGCCAAGCATGCGAGCTGCCCTGCTCTGAAGCACGCCCTCGTCGCCGACGCTCAAGCCGAGGTCTATGAAACCGAAGGAAGATCCGAACGCGAAATGTTCGCGTGTGCTTATGCCAGCGGCCATGCGTACCCGCTGGGCCCGAAACCTGAACCGGGAACGTCGAGCGGGGGAGGTGGAGTAGAAAAAGTGACCCTCAGCGGATCGGTCGTGGGCTATGAGGAATTCGTGGTCCGGACAGAAGGTAGCTCGCGTTGGACAGTGATCGTGCGCGACCTCCGGACGGGGCGCGTGCTTCATCGTGCGGACTCGACGGGGAGCTTTGTTCAAGACATTGTCCTCAAGTCTGATGGGGCGGTCGCATGGATCGTCGACACGAGCTTTCTGCCAGAAGAACACGCGGTCGTGGCACTCGACAAGACCGGCACTCGCACGCTCGCGTCGGGCCGGGGCGTTGAAGCGTCGTCACTTGCGCTTGCGGGCAGCACGTTGTACTGGACGCAGGCCGGCAAGCCGTTCTCCGCAGTCTTGAATTGAGCCTAGCGGGATTGGGGACTCAGACTGTCTGTAGAGCGGTGCGACCAATCGGTATATGTATGTGCGCCGCTACGGCCACTACGTAGTCGCTCGTCACGCGGAAAGCGCTGGGGTCCTCGTTGGCGTCCTCGAAGATGCGCAGCGCGCGCGCACCGCGTCCATCTCGCCGCGCGGCTCCAGCACAGCCCGTGCGGCGACCCAGGCGGGATGGACCCGCAGCTCGGTATCAACGAACTCCGACGGCGAGGCAGCAGCGAACGCGAGCCGTTGGTCGTGCAACTCGATGGAGAACCCGTGCGGCGCGAGAAGCCCATCGAGGGCGCCGGGCTCGTGCCAGGCGAAGGGAGCCGACCCGCCGAAACCGGCCGACGTTCCGGCAGGCGCAGCAGTGGCCGTACCCGCGGCGGCGTCCAGCGCCTCGCCGCGCATACGCATCACCTCGGCGAGCGGCCCGCCGGGCCGCCACGCGCTCAGCACGAGGCGCCCATCGGCCTTGGCAACGCGCGCCATCTCCCGCGCTGCCGCGCTGGCGTCGGGCGCAAAGATCACCCCGAACACCGACACCAGCACGTCTGCGCTCGCATCGGGCAGCGGGAGCGCCCCAGCAAGAGACGGTCGACGGGTGCCTGCGTCACATCGAGTTCCTCGACCGGGAGATCGCGCAGGTCGAGCGGCGGATCGCCTCCGAGGCGCTTGACTCGGCGGAGATCAGGCGGTTGATGACGGTCCCTGGGGTGAACGTGATCGCGGCGGCGACGTTCATGGCAGCGGTCGGCGACATCCGCCGGTTTCGCACCCACCGCCAGCTGGTCGGCTATCTCGACCTTGACCCGAAGGTTCGCCAGTCCAGGATCGCGCCGGCGAAGAGCGGACGGATCTCCAAGCAGAGACCACGAGCCCCTGACATCTGCGCTTCGACTCGTCATCGACGCGCGCCCACCAGCAGCCTAACGCTCGCCGAACTCCATGCCAAGACGCCGGCAGCCGCCGGTATCGACGTCGCGTGCCCAAAAAGCGCCGGAATCACGCCAGTGGACCACGATGCCGTTGAAACCGACGCCACACGAGGCGATCTGCGGCCCTCCCGCATCCACCTGCGACCGATCCTACGCCCGAACTACGTTCCTAAATTTGCGTCCAAGCCCTTGACTTTCATCGGTCGTCCAAAGGCAGGAGCGTGTTGGGCGCCGAGGAAATGGTCGCTCTCCATGCGAAGCGAAGGCATTCTCGCGTTGCGCTAACCACGGTCACCGTAGGCACGCGAGAGGCATCTACGGTGTGATGGCTCATCTGGAGCGCAATGCCAACATCGCCGCCGTGGTGATCCCGTTCCTCGGCGTGCTCGTGGCGGCGGTGCTGCTGTGGAACCGCTTCCTCGGCCCGCGCGACCTGGCGATCTTCGCGGTCATGTACCTGC
>JBKQHH010000116.1:0-5254 GCA_052148875.1 Solirubrobacteraceae bacterium | reverse complement strand
CGCCGACGGGCTCACCTACCTGCTCGAAGCGGCGCGTGGAGACGCCAGCGAGCATCCGGTCCATCACCGCCCTGGTCAGCGGGTCACGGTCGGCGAAGTACTCATAGCTCTGAACCGGCAACTCGTGCTCCTCGCTGACCGTGCGCATCCTGGGCCGGGAAACCTTCACGCGCCGGCCACCGAGCGTCATCGAGCCGTCCTCGTGGCCGTGGCGCTTGGCAGCCCGATCCGGGTTCCACTTGCCCTTCGGGCCGACGACATCGTCGACCTCGAGCTCCATCAGCTCGTGCACGACCCCGAGGCCGACACCGACGCTGAGCGCGAGCAATCCCTCCCTCGCAGCACCGACGAGCTCGCCCAGTGCCTCCTGGATCTGCGGTGGCAGCGGGCTCTCGACCGCCGCCGCGGTCGTGACGACCTTCGGCGCGGATACCTTCTTCATGGCGGTTCCCTCCTGTCCTCGCGGACTTGGTTGGCGCCTGTCACGCTCGCAACACGAGCGGACGAGGCGGGAGGACCGCCGCTCAAACTTCTACGAAAACCCGGACAACCTCCCAGCCCCTGTTGGCGGCCGAAGTTGAGCGCGCTCTCATGGACCGGCTGTGAGCGTGAACGTGACCAACGGTCGGGTCGGCGGTTCGCCTGCGGGCGCCCGCGCGAACGGGAGCGGCGCCTTGGGGAAGTCCGACTTCCAGTCGTCCTCGGAGACGCGGTGGTGCCCCGGCTGTGGCGACTACGCGATCCTCGCCACACTGCAAGAGGTGCTCGCCGAGCAGGGCACGGCCCCCGAGCAGATCGCATTCGTCTCCGGTATCGGCTGCGCTGGGCGCTTCCCCTACTACATGAACACCTACGGCGTCCACGGCATCCACGGCCGCGCGCCCGCGTTCGCCACCGGTCTCGCGCTCACCAGGGAGGATCTGCAGGTATGGGTGATCGGCGGCGACGGCGACATGCTGTCGATCGGCGCAAGTCATCTCCTGCACGCCTTGCGCCGCGACATTCCCATCAAGATCGTGCTCTTCAACAACCAGATCTACGGTCTCACCAAGGGGCAGATCTCGCCGACGAGCGAGGTCGGCAAGATCACGAAGTCGACTCCCTTCGGCTCCCTCGACATACCCTTCCAGCCGCTCTCACTGGCCCTCGGCGCCGAGGCAAGCTTCGTGGCGCGCACGATCGACCGCGACCGCAAGCACCTCGCAAGCGTGATGCAGGCGGCGGCCGCCCACCCCGGCGCTGCGTTCGTCGAGGTCTACCAGAACTGCCCCGTCTTCAACGACGGCGCCTACGCGGCGCTGACCGACAAGGAGAGCCGCGAGGCGAATCTCATCCGCCTCGAGCACGGCGCACCGATCCGCTTCGGGCGCGAGCGGGAGCGCGGCGTGATGCGCGGCCCCGACGGTGATCTCGTGCTTGCAGATGTCTCCGATGTGGGCGAGGGAGCGCTTCTCGTGCACAATGCGCACTGTCCCGATCCGAGCCTCGCATTCGCCCTCAGCCGGCTTGCAGCGGGACCCTCGGAACCCACCCCGGTCGGGGTCTTCCGGAAGGTCGCGCGACTGTCTGCCCGGCTCGGGTTCGAGCGCGAGGCGGCTGCGGCGCGCGAGGGGTTCGGCGAGCGCGAGCTCGACGAGCTGCTCCGCGCCGGCGACACCTGGACCGTGGGCTGAGCGATCGCCGTTCGCTGCGAAGGCAGCGCGAATACATTGGAGGTGGAGAGGAGCGGATTGGCCGCCTTTTCACGTCGTCAGCTGCTCTTCCCGAGGCGACGGCGTGCTGCGTACGGCGATGTGTGTGGTGCCAGCAGATAGGCGACAGGTGTGTCAGGACATGGGAGACACCAATGTGAGGGGGTCTTCTTGTGGACAGGGCGTGGTATCTGGTCGATAGTATTGCGGTAAGGTTTACGGTACGGTTGTCCGATTGGAGAACATTGTGGAGCGCACGATTGGTGTTGATAAGGCTCGGGCGCGGCTGGGGCAGCTCGCCGACGAGATCGCAGCGGAGGATGAGGCCGTGGTCCTGACACGGCGTGGGCAGGCCGTGGCGGTCCTTATCAGCCCGGCTGAGTACGAGGCGCTGCTGGAGCTGCGGCGTAGGTTGGCCCGCGAGGAGCTGCAGGCGAGGCTCGCCGAGGTCCGTGCGAGCGTTGCGTCTGCCGGCTTGGACGTCTCAGTGGTTGACGAGGCCATCGAGGCTGCGCGAGCAGCTGCGTGACCCGCCGCGCGGTCCTCGACTCCAACGTCATCGTTTCGGGGCTCGGCTGGTCGGGCGCCCCGGCACGCATTGTCGAGGCTGTGCTCGCTGGCGAGCTGGTGCTGGTGACGAGCGCGCCTTTGCTGGCGGAGCTTCGCCGGGTGCTCGCATATCCGAAGCTCGCCAAGGCGATCCCCGACGGTTCGAGACTCGCGGATCTCGTCGAGATGTCCAGCGTCGTCGTAGAGCCGCTCAGCGTGTTCGCTGTCGCGGAGGACGAGAGCGATAACCGCGTTCTCGAGGCTGCCGTTGCCGCGGGCGTCGACTGCATGGTTTCAGGAGACGAGCACCTGCTGACACTCGGCATGTTTCAGGGCATCCCGATCCTTACGCCAGCCGAGTTCGTCAGGACGGTGCTGTCCTCGTAACTGTGGAATCGTCGTGCTGTGCGGCTGGTTCTAGTGCTTGTGTGATTTGTGTGTTGAGGTGTGGTTGTGGTTGGTAGGCGAGGTACTGTTCGGTGGTGGTGATGCGGGTGTGACGCATGAGGGCCTGGATGGTGCGGATGTTGATGTTGTTGGCCGCGAGGGTGGTGCCGAAGGAATGCCGAAGGTTGTACATCTTGATCGGTTTGAGCCCGGCTGCTTGACGGGCGTGTTGGAAGGCTTCGCGGAGGGGCTTGTCGGCGGCGGGTTTGTCGTGCTGCAAGGCAGTCGCGAAGACGTAGTCTTCGTCGCCAGTGGCGTAGTCGCGCTCGCGTAGCCGCTGCAGCGCCGCAGCGAGCTGAGGGGTCATCGGGATCGGATGGGCGTCGCCGGTCTTGGTGGTGTCAGAGGCGCCGCGGACCCAGTTGTCGTAGGGGCGGATGAGATTCGCGTCGAAGTCGACGGCGCCCCACTTCAGGCCGAGGGCCTCGCCGGGGAGCCTGAGGCCCGCGTGGGCGCCGCAGAGCCAGAAGGCTTCCTCGAAGAAGCTGGGGGCGTGAGCGAGGAGCCGTTGGACTTCTTGGGGGTTGTAGAAGTCCTCGCGGCGCAGGACGCGTTCTCGGTCTGCGCGCTTGCTGATTCTTCGGACCTGGGCGAGGGGGCTGTGGGTAATCCAGCGTTGCCTTATGGCGTAGTTGAAGCACGCGCCGAGGATGTCTCGGTACTCGTTGCGAGTCTGGGCGGCGGCGGGGGAGACGATCATCCACAGGCTTCGCGTCCGTCGTTGTACGTCCCAGCCTTGTTGTTTGAGGGCGTGGGCTTCGGCGCTGGTGACGGTCTTGGCGCGCTGGGCGCCGAGCGGGAGCACGCGGTAAACGCCCTTGCGTAGATGTGCCCAGGTGCCGGGGAGCGTATCGGCGAGCCCGACGGCCTCTTGCTTGGTCGCGACTTCGACCGGGGCGCTGTCGGGTGGCCGGGCGGCCCACCGCTCGACCGGGAGCTGTTGGACGTTCTTGCCTTCGGCGCGGGCTTTCTCGGCGGTCTTGGCGCTGATGACTTTGTAGGACTTGAAGTCCCGGAAGTAGTCCTGCAGGCGGCCATCGTCGAGCGCCGATAGCGGGGTGTCAGCGTCGAGGTCGCGGTAGAGCCGCTCGAACATCAGCTCATACCCCGCCAGGGTGCTCCGCTTCAGGTCTTTGTCGACCTTGCGCTCAGCCACCCATCCCTGGGTGGCGTCCCGCAACGTCCATCTACCGTAGACTGGCTTGCTTTCCTCGGCAGCGAGCTCGCGCAGGATCGCCTCCAGGCGCTCCTCAGCGTCCTGAGGCGTCAGATGCTCAGGAGTGGGGAGGGGTCCGTCTCCGGCGCGCCAGATGATCGCGCCTCTGGCCGTGCGCCGGCCGGTGTCCCGGACGTGCGCGGGGCCGAGCGTCCGGCCGAACTTGCGGCCCGAAGGGCAAGTGGAACCCGGATCGGGCTGCCAAGCGCCACGGCCACGAGGACGGCTCGATGACGCTCGGTGGCCGGCGCGTGAAGGTTTCCCGGCCCAGGATGCGCACCGTCAGCGACGAGCACGAGCTGCCGGTTCAGACGTATGAGTACTTCGCCGACCGTGACCCGCTGACCAGGGCGGTGATGGACCGGATGCTCGCTGGCGTCTCCACGCGCCGCTTCGAGCAGGTAGGTGAGCCCGTCGGCGTCGAGGTTGAGCAGTCGTCCTGCGCGACGGGCAAGACATCCGTCTCAGAGATGTTCATCGAGCGCACTCGCACCGCGCTTTCCGAGTTGATGAGCCGCCGCCTGGAGGACGTGCGCCTGGCGGTGATGATGCTCGACGGTCTGGAGATCGCTGGGCGCACCCATGTCGTGGCGCTCGGCATCAGCACCGACGGCGTCAAGATCCCGCTCGGGCTGTGGGAGGGCTCGACCGAGAACGCCACGCTCGCGCGCACGCTGCTCGCCGATCTCGTCGATCGCGGCCTTGATCCCGAGCAGGCGATCCTGTTCGTGATCGACGGCGGCAAAGCGCTGCGCCGGGCGATCAAGGACGTGTTCGGCGAGCGCGCGCTCGTGCATCGCTATCACCGCCACAAGGAGCGCAATGTCACTGACCTGCTCCCCGAACGTGACCGACCCCAGGTCCTCGCGAGGATCCGCGGCGCGTGGGCGCTGAGCAGCGCCGAGCTCGCCGAGCAGCGGCTCGAGCTGCTCGCCTCAGAGCTCGAGCGCTCCTGGCCGGACGCCGGCGCCTCGTTGCGCGAGGGTATGGACGACACGCTGACGCTGATGCGCCTCGGGATCACGGGGCAGCTCTCAAAGACGCTGTGCTCGACGAACCCGTGCGAGAGCATGATCGAGATCGTCCGTCACACGCAGCGCAACGTGAAGCACTGGCAGGACGGCGACATGCGCAGGCGCTGGACCGCCGCCGGCATGCTCGCAGCCGAGCAGCAGTTCCGACGGATCATCGGCTACCGCGACCTCGCCAAGCTCGTCACCGCGATCGAACGTCACACCACTACCACTGCCCCAACAAACCACGACCACCAGGAAACCACCGAGCCCGTTACCGTCTAACCACCAACCCCGAAGATCGCCGCCGAAGTTCCACGACGATCCGGACATCCTCC
>JBKQHH010000115.1:0-24439 GCA_052148875.1 Solirubrobacteraceae bacterium | reverse complement strand
CCCTCCGGGCTCCCTCCGCTCCCCGGCAGCGGGGAACACCAGCTCATGAACCTCAATGTGATCCTGCGTAGTAGTAGGCATAGCGAACCTCTTTCGCTCATGCCTACACAGTTCCTATGACACTCCCGAGCTCGCGCTGCGAGAACGAGTAAGGCAGCTTAAGCAAATCCAGAGACGACCTCACGAGCATCTGGTTACTAGCCGGGGCGATCGTGGGTCGTGTCACGGGGAAGTCTGATCTTCGCGCCTGACAATCGTTGCGTCCTTCGTGATGCGGTTGATTCTCACTCGATCTTGCCCTCGACAACCGGGACCCCGAGTGCTCCCAGCTCCCAGGCGTCAGCTGAAGGAGTGGTGAAGCTCGGATGCCGTTCCAGGCCTCTTCGAAAGGGCGCGAGCTCCAGCTTGTGGCCAGCTTGGTGACATGCGGAAAGCAGGTCCTCAGTGCTGAGCAGGCCGCGTCGTGTGGCGAGCTCGCGGGCACATACTGATTCGACGTTGCGGGGGTGCATAGGCGCCTCAAGTAGTGATTGGAGCTTTCCCTCCGCTAGCTCGCGCCGCTCGAACGCTGGCTCTGAGAGCTCAAGTAGTCGTGAGAAGCCCCGTCGGCCTGCTGCAGCGAAACCACGAACACGCCGGATCGTCTCCTCGGGATCGCTCATAATCAGAGCCAGCGCTCCTGCTCCAACCGCGATCCAAGCAATCGGCTCAGACGCTAGTGCCTGTCCCGCCCAGCTCACGAACAGGCCGAGAAGCCGGGCCACAACCACCACAGCATGCGCGGTTCCATAGAGCCCGATGTCAAGCTCAATGAGTGACCCGAGGATTACGAGAGCGTCGGCCCAGCGCTCAGTCCCCAGGCCTACATCGCTGAAGTGATGATCCCGGGTGAGTAGCAAGCTGGGCGCAGTGGCAACTGCCAGACGGGCGAACGGATCATCCTCTGGATCCATGATTGCGTCGATTTGCGGATGCCCTGCGCACATCGACTCGGGCACCTCAACAAGACGAATCAGGGGCAGGTACACCCTGCGCCAAACCCGATGCAGTTGAGCTGGATTGCGGCTCTTTTCGTCGATGATCTCGGGGATTCGGCGCCGGACGTGCTCGCTGGTCAGCAGCGTAATGACATCGTGGCGTGCCAGGAACGTCAGGGCTGTAAAGCCATCCTTCAGATATCGCTGTGTGTCCTGAAACAGAACGTTGGCGTCAGCTACTACTGGATGTCGTGCATAGAACGGCGGTATTGGTACAAGCTCAATCGGCGAGCTAGGCCGAGCGTCTTCATGCGAAGGCATACCAGCAAGGCTACGCATATCCGAGCGACGCGACCGACGTGCATCGTGACGTGCACGGCTCATGCTCTAGCACGATGCTGTACGCCCTCGGCGCGGATTCCTGTCCGAAGCGAGCACCCGGGAGGGCGAGTTGAGACCCCTGCGCCGCCCATGCGAAGGAGCTGTGGGAGGCCGCCCAAGACGCCGCGCGGGACGGTTGCGTAACGGACGGGCCTGATGCCTATGACGAACCACGAGGTCGACAATCAGGAGCCCAAGGCGACGAGTCCGACGATCCGAAGGCTTTACGAGCAGCGATTTGCTCCTGCCGACCCTGGTTTGCATCTCAGCGCCCTAATCTACCGAGGGCGCTCGTACTAGCTGGGGACACACGTCGTGTCGCGTCGCACGTTCGGGAGTACCATATCGAAAGACAGAAGATGGGCACCGCAACGTCACTCGCCTTGCTGATCTTGGCAGTCTCGGTCTGGACTGCCATAGGCGTGCTTCGATCTGTTCGTGACCGTTTGGGAAGTCGCTTTGCCGAGTGGCTGATTCCTGACGGCCAGGCGATCACGTTTCGCATCGCGTGGTGCATCGTCTGGATCGCTGAGCGGATTGCTCCGAACCAGGAGATCACCCACATAGACATTCCGGCCATCCCGAGCCGCCTCCCACTGCCGCACCTGTGGCGAGGCCGCCTCGCGTGGGACGGGCCGCGCAAGGCCGCCGCTGAACTGCGGAACGCCTCGAAGTGCAACGAGTTCGTCGACGCGCCTGTGCGCCGTGCTCTACAGCTCACTAGCGTTGCCGCCTCGCATCGGCGGCGAAACGCTAGGCGGCGCGCAGAACTGGCGTTCGTCTGGCCACTGTGCCTCACCGTCGATGTGGTCTTCCTAGCGTGGTCGTGCGCAGTGCTAGCTCCGGTCGGCGAAATCATGACTTTGTTCGACCGCATGGGCGACCGCTCGCTCTCCCCCAAAACTTGACGGTGGCTTGACTGTCCGCTACGAATGGCAAGCTCATCGAATGTCACCCGCAGTCATCGGGCTTGTTGGCGTGGCGCTCGGTGGCCTTGTCGGCGGCGGCGCACAGTGGCTGCTCGCCTGGCGGGCACAGCGCACCCGGGCGCGAGTAGCCGCTCGGCTTATACGCGATGAGCTTGCTTGGGTCTCGGCCAATCTCGTGGGGCTCAACGAGTCCGTGTCAACAATTCTGGCAGCACGACGCGCACAGCCGCGGCGCCGGCAAGAGCTCGCCGCAGTCTTGGGCCGGATTCTCAAAGTTAACTTCCGCTTGGAACCAATCCAATTGGATGATGTGCGGGCCGGCGAGCGCGACCGGCACGAATCTCTGTTCCGCGTGTGGGATGAGCACCGATCCCCTCTCGCTACGGCCCTAAGTGAGGAGCATTGGGCATACGTCTCTCACGCCGTCCGTCAGGTGCGAATGCTACTCCAGATGCCCGAGGAGTACGGACCACCCGGCACGACTTATCTCGAAGCGGTCGACGCTAGCATACATGCCGCGCAACTGATCCTCATGCCTTTGAGTAGGGACAAGTACACGTTGCCGTTCCAGTCCAGGCGGCTCGCTTCAAAGGCGCAAGAAGAACTAGATAGCCGACTGGCAGCTGCACGGGAACGCCACGAACGCGAAGAGGGCAAGCCGTGGGCGCAGTCTGAGTGACTTCGTGCTCATACAGATCTACGGCCCCTACCTTTAGAGCACTTTGGCGGCGTTCTTCAATTCGAGTGGCTTCTCGCGCCTGCCGATCCAAGCCTGCGCGCGAACGGTCGCCCAGGGCGCGTCCGGTGCGGTAAGAGCGAGTGTGTGTGCGCGCGCGCGCTGCAGAGACCACGGACGGCGCGTCGACTAGCCACGTCTGCTCGCTCTCACCCTTGAGTCGAAAAGCCAGCGACGGATCGCGCTTGAAGTCGGCCCAGATGACGCCTTTCGAGTTCCTCAGCCTTCCGGACTTTGATTTTATGCAGTTATTCGAGTGAGTCGGATAATGCTTTGCTCCGCGCCCCCACACTCACTACAGTTGACGGTCGTGCGCTCTCTCGGCGTCACCTGCAACCCCCACACCGCGTATCTGACGCTCGCGATCGACGGTGCGATCACGCAGGCCGTTGTGGAGCGTGTCGAGGTAGCCGCTCAGTACGAGGCCTCCGTCGAGTTGCTGTCCACACTCGAGGAGATCAGGCGCGCCCTGGGACAGCTACAGCCCGACAGAATCGCAGTGCTCATGCCCGAGCAGGGTGGCCGCAAGCGGTCCTACCTGGAGATCGCACCGCGGGTTACGCTCGAGACCCTCATCCGCATCGCCGCCGTACAGGAGGGCATAGGCGTCGAGATGCTGGCGAGACCCACTCTGCGTGCGAGGCTCGACATTCCCAAGACCGGCGAGCTTTCCTCTCACGTCAGCCGCGTCATCGCAGAGCCCCTGGGCCTGTATTGGAGCGCTGGGCGCGATGTCGCCGGTCTGGCCGCGCTCGCGGCGCTCAACGGGGGCGGCACGTGACTCTGCACGGCGAGCGCGCTGACAGGCCCACCTACCGGATCCTCGATCGGCTCGGGGATGGGCGCGGCGACGATGTGTTCCTCGCCCATCACGAGATCTTCGACGGCAGGTGCGTACAAAAGACCGTCCGCATGCACGGGCTGGAGGACGCTCTCGCCTCGAGCGAGCCAGCGTTTCTGAACAAGCTCGATCATCCGCGGATCGTTCCGGTGCGCGAGGCACAGTGGGACCCCGCGGGCGACCACGCAATCACCTTCGTCATGCCCCTGCTGGCCGGCGGCAGCGTGCACGACGCGCTTAAGGATGACTACCGCTTCTCGATCAGGCAGGCGATCACCGTCGCCACCGACACCCTTGATGCGCTCGGCTATCTACATCGTGAGTTCAAAGCAATCCATCGCGACACAAAGCCTGGCAATGCGCTCCTCGATGAGGATCGTCGCCACGGGTACCTGAGCGATTTCGGCTCCGCGGCCATCATCGACCCGCAGGAAGGTGCTCAGGCCGTCCTCGGCACGAATATCTACCGCCCACCGGAGGCGGGCATCAGCGGCCGGGTCGGAGTAACCGCGGACCTGTACGGAGTCGGGATTACGCTCTTCGAGATGCTTAGTGGGCGAATCCCCTGGGAGGAGCTTGAGCTTGAGAAGGTCGAGGCCAGGCTACAGCGAGGACTGCGCGCCGTTCCCGACAGCAGGCTCGAGTTCGCCCCGCATATTCCCGATCGCCTTCGGCGGTGCGTGCGAAAGGCCATCAGTCGTAATCCCCGGCAGCGGTTTGTCTCCGCGGAGATGTTCATCACCTCCTTGAGGAAGGTGCGGTGCATCGACTGGCGTCATCGCGACGGGGAGGGCGCCCACGGAGTGTGGATCGGCACCTGGCCTCCACAACTGCCAAGCGAGCGCCGGACCGAGTACCGGGTGGTGTCGCGGGAGTTGAAGGGTGGTCGCGACTCCGGCAAGCTGCGCTTGGAGTCCGACTTCCGGAAGCCGGGGGGTGGCTGGCGTCAGGCGATCGCAGACGCGACTGTCGCCCCTACGGACTCACCCGGAGTTGCACAGGTCTTCGCCGCCGTGGAGGCCAGTGCCGCCCACCGCTCTCCTGC
This sequence comes from Solirubrobacteraceae bacterium, assembly GCA_052148875.1. Lineage (GTDB taxonomy): Bacteria > Actinomycetota > Thermoleophilia > Solirubrobacterales > Solirubrobacteraceae > Palsa-744. The sequence continues at coordinate 19,530 of JBKQHH010000115.1, read as the reverse complement.
CCGCTGAAGCATCGCCACCGCTCGGGCGTCGCGTGTCATCAACGACCTTCGGCGGATGACGAGCACCTCGGGATCGACCACCAGCCTCGCCCCGAGACCTACACCTTCCTCTCGGATGAGTCCGCCCTCGACCAGTGATCGAAGCGCACGGTCGGCACCCTCCGTTGCAATCCCGGTCTCGGGGCAGGGACTGAAAACAGGCTCGGCCGGGAGCAGGCGCAGCCGGCCGGTCCTCCCAGCCTCGCTGTAGAGCAGGCGCAGAGCGCTGTGCATCGGCCAAGGCGTACGTGCGGGTAGACAGCGGACCCCGCCAGCGGCGATCATGTCAGCAAGCAGATTGCTCAAAGCTCCTTGATCCATGATTCTTAGATCATAATGCCAGCGTCCGATACCACGAAACTCCATCTGGTCCGGGATCTCTCACGCGCACTCTTTGGAGGCGCCCAGTACCGGGTTGAGATCGGTTCCGCCATCGCCGACAGCGACGGGCTGGTGTGCATCAAGGACCTCGCGGATCAACTCGGCGATCCACCAGGGAACGGATCAGTCAACGCCGAGCTTAAGGTGCTCGAGCGCGCCGGCCTATTGGCTCGGATGCCGAGACAGAAGGGCGAGCGCCGCGTCTACCTCGCGCGGCAGGAGAGCGCCTACTGGACGTTGTGCCAGGAACTGGCGTCGCGGCCCGAAGAAGCGTGAGCGCTCATTACCCCGCCACTAGATCAAGTGCTCGGAGCGCGGGAAGCCTCCGCCCGAAAGCGCGCCAACGGCGCTAGCATTCGGGGTCGCGCCGACGTAGCTCAGATGGCCAGAGCACTCGCTTCGTAAGCGAGGGGTCCGGGGTTCGACTCCCCGCGTCGGCTCTCCTCGCTTGGGTGGTTAGCTGCCCTCATTGTACCGGCACCGTACCAATGATCTGGTACCATTTTTGTCCGCATTTGTCCGTGTTTGTCAGCCGACGGTGCACCGCCAAATCCGCTTTAGGGCGCGGAAAACGGCTCTAGCAAGCGACATTCGGTGCGCCAAGGGCGCGCCGTTACGAGTGAAGTGCTCTACCAGCTGAGCTACGTCGGCGCGGCCCCTGATGCTAGCGCCGCGCCCGCCTGCGGCGAAGCGCCCCGTCCCGTCGCCTCGACCGCCGCACCGCCACCCGCATCCAGCCCCGCGAGCGCCTCGAGCAGCGAGTCGCCGTGCTTCTCGCAGAACGCAGGTCCGATCCCCCTGACCTCGAGCAGCCCACCGACGCTCCGCGGCCGCCCGCGCAGCAGCGCCCGCAGCGCCGCGTCCGTCGCCACCGTGTACGCCGGCTTGCCTTCCGAGCGCGCCAGACGCCACGCCCGCAGCGCGTCGAACTCCCGCTCATCGACCGGGTCGAGCTCCTCCTCCGCCATCGCGGCGCGCCCGCGCTCGACGCCTGCACCGCGCCCGCCGCTACCACCACCGCGCGCCCTGCGCGCGCTGACGGGCGCCGCGCGCAGCGCCTGCTCCAGCGCGCCGTCCGGGTCGCACACGTCGCAGCATCGACCGGTCGGCGCGCCCTGCGCGCGGTCGCCGAAGTGATCGAGGATCTGGCGCCTGCGGCACGTCTGTCCGTCCGCGCTGTAGCGCTCGATCGACCTGTACGACTCCCAGCCGCGGTTGCGCGCGCCCTGGATCGCCGTCTGCGCCAGCCGCGGGCTGCCCCTGCCCGTCAGCCTCACCAGCAGCCCGTCGTGCCCGCCCGGCTGCAGCTCCACCGCGCCCGCGCGCTCCGCCACCGACAGCAGCACCCGCTGGCGCTCCCCCAGATCGCCGTGGCCGATCGTCAGCACGCCATCCTCCGCGCCGCCGCGCAGGCTCGCCACGAACCGCTTGACGTCGTCCACCGTCATCTCGCGCTCCTTGATGAACCTGATCAGCCGTCCCAGGTCCATGCGCGAGGCCAGCAGCAGCGCTCGCGCCGGCGCCCCGTCGCGTCCCCCCCTGCCCGCCTCCTGGTAGTACGCCTCCAGGCTCGTCGGCAGCGCCCAGTGCGCCACCGTGCGCACGTCCGCCTTGTCCACGCCCATGCCGAACGCGTTCGTCGCCACCACCACCTCCGCCCGGCCCTCCATGAACGCCGCCTGGCTCTCCCGGCGCGCCTCCGGGCTCATGCCCGCGTGGTAGCAGCGCGTTGCGATGCCCTGCGCCGCGATGTCCTGCGCGACCTCGTCCGTGTCCTTGCGCGTGCCGCAGTACACGATCGCCGGCCGGGCGCTCGGATCGCACAGCACGTGCATCAGCGCCGCCCGCTTGCGCGCCACCGCTCCCTTGCCCTCCAAGCTCACAACGTCGAACGTCAGGTTCGGGCGGTCGAAGCCCGAGCGGATCGACACCCACTCGCGCAGGCCCAGCCGCGCCGCGATCTCCTCCGCCACCCGCGGCGTAGCCGTCGCCGTCGCCGCCATCACCGCCGGGCGACCGAGCGAGGCGATCGCGTCGTGCAGCCGCAGGTAGTCCGGTCGGAAGTCGTGGCCCCACTCGGCCACGCAGTGCGCCTCGTCCACGACGAACAGCGCCACCCGCCTGCGCGCCAGCGCCGCTCTGAACGCGCTCGACGCGAACCGCTCCGGCGCCGCCAGCACCAGCTGCGTCACACCCGCCTCGATCTCCCGCAACGCCTGCGCGTTGTGGCCTTCCTCCATCCCCGACGCCAGCATCGTCGCGCGCACGCCCGCGTCCTGCAGCCTGCGCCACTGATCCGACATCAGCGCGATCAGCGGGCTCACCACCACCACCAGGGGGTGGGTGGGGTCCGAATCATCCAGCGCCGGCAGCTGGTAGCACAGCGACTTGCCGCCTCCCGTCGGCATCACCACCAGGCTGTCGCGCCCCTCCAGCGCCGCCTGCACCGCCTCGCGCTGGCCCGGCCTGAACTCCTCCAGCCCGAACCGCGCCAGCAGCTCCTCCGGCGTCGCGAGCGTCGCTGTCATCGTCTGCATGCAGGAGAAGCTACCCCTCGCTGCGGCCGGGACTGCGGCGCTCCCACACCACGCTCGCGCCCCGCGCCGGCACCAGCGTGATCGCCCGCCTGCGGATCAGCTCGCCGCGACGCCATCTGCGCCCGTCCGGCACGCGTGGCTGCAGCTCGCTCAGCATCGTCCTCAGGATCACCTTCATCTCCAGCAGCGCGAACGACGCGCCGATGCAGCGGCGGATGCCGCCCCCGAACGGGATCCACGAGAAGGAATTGATTGCCCGCCCACCCGTCGCATCCAGGAACCGCTCCGGCCGGAACTCCTTCGGGTCCTCGTACACCCGCGGGTTGCGGTTGGTCAGGTAGATCGACGGCACCACGCGTGTGCCCTCAGGCAGCACGTACGAGCCCACCTGCAGCTCCTGCGTGAGCATCCTCACCACCAGCGGCACCACCGGCCTGACCCGCAGCGTCTCGTTGACCACCGCCGTCATGTACTCCTCGCCGCCGCCCTCGCGCCCCGCGTCGATCTCCGCCGTCAGCCGCGCCAGCTTGTCCGGATGGCGCACCAGCCGCTCCAGCGCCCACGCCACCGACGTCGCCGTCGTCTCGTGCCCCGCCAGCAGCAGCGTCACCAGCTCGTCGCGCAGCTCCGCGTCTGTCATCCGCTCGCCGTCCTCGTCGCGCGCCAGCAGCAGCAGCGACAGGATGTCCGCGCGCTGCTCCACGTCGCGCTCGCGCCGCCTGCGCTCGATCTCCGCGTAGATCAGCGCGTCCAGGCGGTCCAGCGCCCGCCCGATCGCGCCCGTCGGACGCTCCCCGCTCGGGCGGCTCATCACAGCTCGCAGCACCGCCAGCACGTTCACCGGCTCGAACAGGTCCGTGATCGCCGCCTTCAGCGGCTCCATCCGCTCCGCCTCCACGCCGAACACCGCCCGCAGGATCACCTCCAGCGTGATCAGCCGCGTGTGGCGCTGCAGGCGCATCGGCCTGCCCAGCTGCCAGCCCGCCATGTCCCGCCTCGTCGCCTCCACGATCACGTCCTCGTACTCGCGCATGCGCTCGCCGTGGAACGGCGGCAGCAGCAGCTTGCGCTGGCGCATGTGCTCCGGCCCCGTCAGCACCAGCACCGAGCTCGCGCCCACCACAGGCGCCACCGGCGAGGAGCCAGCCGCCGACGGCGCCACCTCCGGCGGCGCCGTGAACACGGTCTTGACCGCCTCCGGATCGCTGAACATCACCAGTTTGAGCCCGCTCGGCGCGAACGTCAGCGTGAACGCCTCCCCCAGCGTCCGCGCGCAGCGGTCCATCAACCACGTCGGCGCCAGCGCCCACACCAGCGTCAGCGCCGCCGCCGGCATCCTCGGGCCGGGCGGCAGCCGACGCTCGCCGCGCGCCGCCAGCCGCGCATCCGCGCCCGCTCGACCCGTCGACGCCGCTGGTGTCGCAGTCGCCATCCCCACAAGCTACCGCGCTGCGCGCACACGCCTCGGCTGCGCGTCTAGTGTTTGGTGGTGTTCGCAGGCGTGGGCTTCGCAGAGGAGTGCTCGTGCTCGCCCTTGTCGTTGTCCAGAACGTGTCCCACCGCGTGTTTGACGCTGTGCGCCGCGTGGCTGACCGCATGCCTGACGCCCGGCGAGATCGCGTACGCCAGCAGCATCGCGGCGATGCCCACCGTCGCGATCAGCAGGGCCAGGCGCGCGCGTCGCCGCTCGCCCTCCGGAGAGGCCGGCCGCGCGCTGAACGGTGAGATCGCCATGTGCAGCATCAAAGCTAGCGCCCGCCGCGCCCACGCACGGCCGGTGGCCGGTGGACGCGGACGCGATGCAAGCGCCCGGCGCTCCCGCGGGCATGGGCGTGGTGCTCGAGCAGGGCCTTTGCCACGAGCCCGCGCGCACGCTCGATCTCCTCCGGCGAGAGCGTCGGCGCCAGCCTGCCCAGGTAGCGCACGAGCATCCGCGCGGGAACCACGCGCACCCCCTTGCGGCGCGCCATCGGCCGGTCCACCCACGCGCGGCTGAACACGATCAGCGGCTCCACCGCGACGCCCGTCACCCGTTCGATCGCCCGCCTCTGAGCCTGCGCCTGGCTCAACGTGCCGCCGTGCACGCGCGCCACGCGCACCGGACCCGGATGGCTCTTCGTCTCGATCGTGAAGATCCCCGACGGGCCGATCAGGATGTGGTCGACGTTGCCCCTGCCCAGGCTCGCGTCGTGGATCACCCGCCATCCGTCGCCCGTCATCTCGTCCAGCAGGCCCCCCACCTGCTCCTCGCCCGTCGCCCCGCGATCGCGGCGCTCCACCAGCGGCAGCACGTAGCGCGAGATCACGAACATGCTCGCCAGCAGCGCGATCTCCGACGCGAGGAACGCCTTGTCGTGCAGCCCGAACGTCCTCCCCAGCAGCGCCGTCGCCACGGCCAGCACGCCGAGCGTCACCAGCGTGCGCATACGCAGCCTGCTCACAGTCGCGCGCGCGTACTGCCCGGCCGTACGGCCGGTCGGGTCGGTGTCGACTACGTACATGCCTCTTTCCGGTCGGCTTGGGAGGGTGGGTCTCCCATCCATTCATCGGCCCGACAGCGCCCCGGCCTTGAGCGCGCGTGTCCGCGCAACCCGATCGTCTGCACGGAAGTTCTAAAGAACGGCAAAAGGAGATGGAGAAGCGTGGAGAGCGCGCCCCGCGATCTAAAGCAGCGATCCCGGCCGGCCGAAGCCAAAGCACAGCCAAAAACGACCCTCCAGCCGCCGCAACGCACACCCTCGATGCTCGCGCCGGCCGAACGGCAAGCCATGACGGACCAATCCCTCATTTCCCATCCTCCCGACATCAGCCTGATCCTGCGTGCCCACGGCGAGCAGCTGTGGCTGACCGCCGAGGTGGTGCCGATCGTGCGCCAGCTGGAGCGCCCCGGCCTGATGCCCGAAGACCAAGTGGGCGCCGCGCTCGCCTACCTCGAGGTCCTGTGGATCGACGCCCGCCAGCGCGCCGCCGAGACCGACGCGGCGCGCGCCGCGCTCGATCGCGCCGACGCCGAGCGCGACCGCGTCCTCTGCGACAAGGCCCGCCGCTACCACGCCGCCGTACGCAGGCTGCGCACCGCCGTCGGGCGCCGGGTGGCGACGCTCACCGGCCTGGGCGAGCACGCGCACGCCCACGAGCACGCGAGCTCCTGAAGCGATCGCATACGCTGCCCGCCGTGGCGCCCCGCTTCGACCTGCAGTCGCACTCCACCCATTCCGACGGCGCGCTTGCGGCCGCCGAGGTCGTGCAGCGCGCCGCCGAAGCCGGCGTGCAGCTGCTCGCGCTCTCCGACCACGACACCGTCAGCGGCGTCTCCGAGGCGATCGCCGCCGGCGAGCGCCTCGGCGTGCGCATCGTCCCCGCCGTCGAGATCTCCGCCGTCGATACCCCGACGGGCACAGGCGACGGCTCGCCGGTCCCCCGCGAACTGCACATCCTCGGCTACGACATCGACCACACCGGCGCCGTGCTCACCGCGCGGCTCGCCGAATTCCTCGCCGACCGCGAGCAGCGCACGCTGCGCATGGCCGCCGCGCTCGAGGAGCTCGGCTTCGAGCTCGACGAAGACCAGCTCGACGCGCGCGTCGCCGCCGGCAAGCCGATCGGCCGCCCCCATCTCGCCGAAGCGGTGCTCAGCGCCCCCGCCAACGCGCAGCGCCTGAAGGACGAGAGCATCGACGACATCGGCTCGCTGATCCGCGGCTACCTGATCGAGGGCAAGCCGGCCTTCCGCCTGCGCGAGACGCCCACCGTCGCCCAGGCCGTCGACGCCATCCACGAGGCCGGCGGCGTCGCCGTGTGGGCGCACCCCTTCTGGGACATCTCCGACCCCGACGAAGTGCTGTCGAGCATCGACCGCTTCCACGCGCTCGGCATCGACGGCGTCGAGGCCTTCTACATCACCCACACGCGCGAGCAGACCGAGCTGCTCGCCGAGCGCTGCGCCGAGCTCGGCCTGCTCACCACCGGCTCCGCCGACTTCCACGGGCCAGACAACCGCCAGTTCTGCAAGTTCATGGCCTTCGACACCTTCGGCATCGAGCCCAACCTCGGGCCGATCGACTCAGCCGGCCAGTAGCGCCTGCAGGCGATACGCGAGCGCCTCCAGCGCGAGCTCCTCGGAGACGTTCAGCGACAGGCTCAGCCGCGTGTCCGCCACCAGCTCGACGCCCCGCCGCAGCGCGGCCGCGTCGCGGCCGCCCGCGTCCTGCTCGAGCTGCGCGACGCGGTCCACCGCGTACACCAGCTCCGGAGCATCCTCGCGCACGCACAGCACGTCGCGCAGCCACAGCTCCGCCAGGCGCAGCCCCAGATCGAGCGTCGCCGTGCGTGTGCGCCGCTCGCCGCGGCGGCGCGCCTCCGCGCCTTCGCGCTCGTAGCGCCTGCGCTCCTTGCTCGGCACCAGCTCCAGCTCGCGCTCCATCCGCTCCTGCGCGCGCTCGCCCGCGGCCGTTCCCGCCGCCTTCGCCACGTCCAGCAGCCCCAGCCACAGGCGCCTGTCCGTCGCGTCCGCCAGCGCCGAGCGCACGAAGTCCTCAGCCCGCGCCCGCAGCGCCTCCCCCTCCTCGCTCGCCAGCCGCGCCGCCACGCCCGCGTCGCCCAGCGCCAGGCGTGCGCATGCCTGCGCATGCGCGCCCTCCACGCCCCCCGCGCCGTCGGAGCCTTCTTCCAGGCGCCGCGCGATCAGCGCCGGCGGCAGCGGGTCGAAGCGCACCGGCTGGCAGCGCGAGGCGATCGTCGCCAGCACGTCCTCGCGGCGGTCGGCAAGCAGCAGCAGGTGCGTGAACGCCGGCGGTTCCTCCAGCGTCTTCAGCATGCGGTTCGCCGCCTGGTCGTTCATCGTCTCCGCCCGCTCGATCACGAACACCCGCCGCGCCGACTCGAACGGCGTGCGCGTCGCCGCCGCCACCACCGGCTCCTCGATGTCCGCCACCAGCATCTCCGCCGCGCCCGACGGCGTCACCCACGTCAGGTCCGGGTGACAGTCCCGCGCCACCCGCTCCGCCACCGTCCCCGGGTTGCGCGCGCCGTCCATCAGCAGCGCCGCCGCGAACGCGCGCGCGACCGTGCGCTTTCCCGTCCCCGCCGGGCCGTGGAACAGGTACGCGTGCGACGGGCGCCCGTTCGGCCCGAGCGCGGGCATCAGCACCGCTCGCGCGTGCGGGTGCGCGTCGATGCCCGGCAGCAGCTCGACGGGATCGGCGACGCTCACACCGGCCATCGTAGAGACGGTACGGTCCCCGCGTGGCTCGCGGCAGGCTGATCACGATCGAGGGGCTCGACGGCGCCGGCAAGTCGACGCTCGCCGACGCCCTGCAGCGCGAGCTCGCCTTGCGCGCCGCGGGCGCGTACGCGGTCGAGCTGCTGCGCGAGCCCGGCGGCGTGGAGGTCTCCGAGCGCATCCGCGCGCTCGTCAAGGACCCCGCGCTGGCCGTGCTCCCGCGCACCGAGGCGCTCCTGTATGCCGCCGCGCGCGCGCAGCTCGTCGACGAGCGCCTGCAGCCGCTGCTGCAAAGCGGCGCGGTCGTGCTGCTCGACCGCTTCGTCGACTCCTCGCTCGCCTACCAGGGCGCCGGACGCTCGCTGGGCGTCGAGCAGGTGCGCGCGATCAACCTGTTCGCCACCGGCGGGCTCGCCCCCGACCGCACGCTGCTGCTGCGCATCTCCCCCGCGGACGGACGCGCGCGCCAGCACGAGCGCGCGCTGGAGCCCGACCGCCTCGAGCGCGAGAGCGAGGACTTCTTCGCCGCGATCGCCTCTGCCTACGAGCAGCTCGCGCGCGCAGAGCCCGAGCGGATCCGCGTGATCGACGCCCGCCGGCCGCCCGAGCTGGTGCTGCGCGACGCGCTCGGCGCGCTCGAGGACCTGCCGCTCGGCCCCGTGCCCTCCGATTAGCATGGACATCGTCATGACCGCCACCGCCACGGTCCACGCGCGCCCCCGACCCCGCGCCCTGCGGCTCGCGTGCGCGCTCGCCGGTGCCGCCACGCTTGTCGTACTCGCGAGCCCGGCGAACACGTCCGCACTGGCCGCAACGACCGGCGCCGCCACGACCCCGACCTTCCCCGTGCCCGCCTCCGCCAGGGTCAAACCGACCACCAGCGCAACCGGTGGCGCAGCCACGAGCGGCAGCCTCGCCGTACCCGCCTCCGCGGCCACCGGAGCCCGGCCGCTCGCAGGCACGAAGGCCCGCTCCAGTTCCAGCGGCAAGCTCTCGAACGCGGCCATCGCCGCCGCCGCCGCCGCGCTCGTCGCCCTCCTGTGCCTCGCCTGGGGCGTCGCCCGGATGCTGACCTTCGAGCCGCACTGGACGCTGTCGCTACGCCACGCGATGGCCGAGGCCAGCTTCCGCGCGTCCGCCACGTGGGCCGAATTCAGCGACTGGGCTCGGCTCGGGCATTAGCTCGCGACGGCGTTCGCGAGTGCCGTCGCGGCACCCTTGAAACCCGCTGTTTGGGGCCTCCGAAGGACCGGCCGCAGCCGCCCTCCCCGCTATCCTGTACGTAGCTGATTCACCTCGCTCAGCGGTCGAGAAAAGGTCCGTCCGGACGGAGGCGGATGATCCAGTGTTACCCCCAAAAGCACTGTATTTTCGCCGCAAATTGAGGGTTATTGCGGCCCAAGACGAGGAGACGAGTTAGATGGATGGCGCCCCGCAGACCCCAGTAGCTGAAGTTGCCCAGTCCGGCAGGGCGCTGACGATCGAACGCGTCTTCACGACGCCCGGCACGCATCCGTTCGACACCGTCGAGTGGGAGCTGCGCGACGCGCACATCGGCCACGGCGACCGGGTCGCCTTCGAGCAGCGCAACGTCGAGTTCCCCAAGAGCTGGTCGCAGAACGCGACCAACATCGTCGCCCAGAAGTACTTCCGCGGACAGATCGGCGCGCCCGAACGCGAGAGCTCGGTCAAGGAGATGATCAGCCGCGTCGCCGGCACGATCACCGGCTGGGGCCGCGCGGGCGGCTACTTCGCCGACGAAGAGGACGCAAGGGCGTTCAACCACGAGCTGACCCACATCCTGCTGAATCAGCTGGCCGCGTTCAACTCGCCCGTGTGGTTCAACGTCGGTTTCGAGGAGAGCCCGCAGTGTTCGGCGTGCCTTCCCTACCACGCACTGGTGTCGACGCCTGAGGGAATGATCCCCATCGGCGAGATGGTCGAGAACGAGCAAGTGGGCCTCGAGGTCTATGACTCCCAAGGGACGACGCGGGTCGTTGCGGTCAAGGACAACGGGCGCAAGCCGGTGCGGCGGGTCATGCTACGCAATGGAAGCTTCATCGAAGCCACAGCCGACCACGTGGTAAAGGCAGTCGCGCAGCGCCGCACACAGCCACAGTGGCTGCGCGTAGACCAGCTCCGTCCGGGGATGCGCATGCACCTGCACCCGCACCGCAGTAAGGTCGCGGACCCCGTCCGGGTCGCGGTCGGTGCCGGCGATCTCGACACAGCATTCGAGCTTCTCGATGAGACCGATCGTGCGGCTGTCGCCGAAGCCGCACTTGCGGGCTGGCTGCAGGCCGACGGATTTGTCGGGCAGTATGCGAGCGGGACCAACCGCTCACTGACAATCGAGTTCCAGGTCGCTACCGACGATGAGTTCACCTGGATCATCGAGAACCTGGACGTTGCCTTCCCCGATGTGCACCGCAAGGTGCGCGAGGCCGACACGCAGAAGACCCGCGTCCGCCGCATCCGTATGTACGGAGAGGTCCTTCGTGAGTTCGTCGAGCGTTGGGGCCTGCTCGCGCGTGGCACCGAGATGCGCGTCCCCCAGCGACTCTTCACGTCGTCTCACGACGAGATCGCGGCTTACCTGCGGAGCCTCTTCCAGGCTGATGGCTATGTGTCGGTGCGCCGAGACGGCGACTGTGAGAACGCGCGCGTCGCGTTCGCGGTGATCGGCGAGCGCTGGACCGAGGACGTTCAGCTGCTCCTGGGAACACTCGGGATCTACTCGCGGCGCGTTTGCAAACGCGAGAAGCGCAGCGATCGCCATGACCTCCACGAGGTCGCGATCTCGATCGGCTCAGAGCGCGCACGGTTCGCCGAGCTGATCGGCTTCATTGGACACGAGAAGCAGGACAAGCTGTTGCAGTCGCTTGATCTTCGCAACCCGAAGCGCTGCCCCGACCTCCGCGAGGAGGAGATCGTCTCAATCGAGTGCCTTGGCGAGATGAACGTCTATGACATCCAGACCGAGTCGAACGAGTTCCTCACGAACAACGTCGCCGTCCACAACTGCTTCATCCTCTCGGTCGACGACACGATGGAGTCGATCCTCGACTGGAACACCAAGGAGGGGATGATCTTCAGGGGCGGCTCGGGCTCGGGCATCAACCTGTCGAACATCCGCGGCTCGATGGAGCCCCTCGCGAAGGGCGGCACCGCCTCCGGCCCCGTCTCGTTCATGCGCGGCGCCGACTCGTGGGCGGGCACGATCAAGTCCGGCGGCAAGACCCGCCGCGCCGCCAAGATGGTCGTGCTCGACGTCGACCACCCGGACATCCGCGAGTTCATCTGGTGCAAGGCCAAGGAGGAGGACAAGGCCGAAGCGCTGCGCGACGCCGGCTTCGACATGTCGATCGACGGCGAGGGCTTCAAGTCGATCCAGTACCAGAACGCCAACAACTCGGTGCGGGTGACCGACGAGTTCATGCGCGCCGTCGAGGAGGACCGCGAGTGGCGGCTGCTTTCCCGCACGACCGGCGAGCCGATCGGCGAGCCGATCCCCGCGCGCGAGCTGATGCGCGAGATCGCCGAGGCGGCGTGGCGCTGCGCGGATCCAGGCGTGCAGTACGACACCACGATCAACCAGTGGCACACCTCGCCCAACAGCGGGCGCATCAACGCGTCCAACCCGTGCTCGGAGTACATGCACGTCGACAACTCCGCGTGCAACCTCGCGTCGTTGAACCTGATGAAGTTCCGCCGCCCCGACGGCGCGCTCGACGTCGCGTCCTTCGAGCACACGGTCGACATCATGCTGCTGGCGCAGGAGATCATCGTCGGGCCCTCCAGCTACCCGACCGAGGAGATCGCCGTCAACGCGCGCGCGTTCCGCCAGCTGGGCCTCGGCTACGCCAACCTCGGCGCCTACCTGATGAGCAACGGCATGCCCTACGACTCCGACCACGGGCGGGGCGCCGCGGCCGCGATCACCGCGCTGATGACCGGCAGGGCCTACCGCCGCTCGGCCGAGGTCGCGGGCGCGCTCGGCCCGTACGACCGCTACGAGGAGAACCGCGAGCCGCACAACAACGTCATGCGCATGCACCGCGACGCCTCCTACGCGATCCCGGACGCGGCCTGCGCAGACGGAGAGCTGCTGGCGGCCGCGCGGCGGTCCTGGGACGAGGCGGTCGAGCTGGGCGAGCGCAGCGGCTACCGCAACGCGCAGGCCACCGTGCTGGCGCCCACCGGCACGATCTCGTTCCTGATGGACTGCGACACGACGGGCGTGGAGCCGGACTTCTCGCTGGTCAAGTTCAAGGAGCTCGTCGGCGGCGGGCAGATGACGATCGTCAACAAAACGGTGCCGCTGGCGCTGCAGACGCTCGGCTACTCCGAGCAGCAGATCGAGCAGATCGAGGCCCACCTGGCCGAGCACGGCACGATCATCGGCGCGCCCGGCCTGAACGAGGAGCACCTGCCGGTGTTCGACGTCGCCGTCGGCGAGCGCGCGATCTCGCACATGGGCCATCTGAAGATGATGGGCGCAGTACAGCCGTTCATCTCGGGCGCGATCTCAAAGACGGTGAACCTGCCGCAGGAGGCGACCGTCGAGGACATCGCGGACGCCTACACGCAGGCGTGGCAGCTGGGGATCAAGGCGCTGGCGATCTACCGCGACGGCTCCAAGACCGCGCAGGCGCTGCGCACCGACGCGCAGCAGGGTGTGAAGGAGACGGTCGACGTTGACGCGATCGTCGAGCAGGCCGTCAGCAAGGCGCTGGCCGAGGTTGGTCCGCGACGCAAGCGGATGCCAGTCGAGCGCCAGTCGATCACGCACAAGTTTTCTATCGCCGGCCACGAGGGCTACATCACTGCGGGCATGTACGAGGACGGCTCCGTCGGCGAGATCTTCCTGACCGACATCGGCAAGGAGGGCTCGACGCTGCGCGGCATGATGAACTCGTTCGCGACCGCCATCTCGATCGCCCTGCAGTATGGCGTGCCGCTGGAAACCCTCGTACAGAAGTTCAGCTACATGCGCTTCGAGCCGGAGGGAATCACTGGCAACACGGAGATCCCGTTCGCGAAGTCGATGCCCGACTACATCATGCGCTGGCTGGCCTCACGCTTCCTCGACGTCGACGCGCAGGAGGAACTCGGCATCCTCACGCCCGCGGTGCGTGCGCGCAAACTCGCGCAGGAGACCGCGCAGTCGGTGAGCGCCTCCGACACCGCCGGCCCCGCCTCAGAGACGGCCGGCCCCGGCAACGGCAACGGCGACGGCTCGTCGGCGGGACACTCACCGCAGGCATCCGCCGGGAACGGTGGCCACGGCACGCCCGCCGCAGCGTCGCTCACGGACTCCCCGCCGGTCGTCCCCGCGCGCCTGCAGGGCCTCGACCTCGGGCCCGCGTGCAGCCAGTGCGGGGGCATGATGCAGCGGACGGGGTCTTGCTACACGTGCTCTAGCTGCGGCAACAACACTGGCTGCGGCTGAGAGCGCGTCAGGTCTGAAGCCGCTCGCCGGGCGAGCCGGCGGCTGCGTATTCGCCGAGCGTCACGCGCGAATCGTCGCGTCCGAGAATGCTTATGAACACGGCCGCGAAGGCGATGCCGAAGACGAGCGCCTCGATGAAGCACATGCTCGCGCCGGCCAGGTGCTGGTCGCTGATCGCCGACAGGCTGAACGCGCGCGGTGCGGCGGAATAGAGCGGGTACTCGGTGCTCGACAGCCACGTCAGGGGCAGGCACACGCATGCGCTGGCCAGGCGCGTGAAGCCAAGCAGCGCCAGCCGCTGGCCGTTGGGGCGCAGGCGCGCGCGGGGGAGCGGATCGATGATCATCCACCACATCGCCAGGCCCGTGTAGAACAGCGTGGCGTGCTCGAGGGCGTGCACGGCCTGGTGCTGCGCGGCGTAGTCGAACACGCTCGGGATCGCCCAGATCCACGTGGCCAGCGCCCACAGCGGAACCGCCAGCCAAGGCGACGTCAAGCGCGCGAGCACGCGGCCGGATCTGCCGCCCGCGGGCGCCACCGCCAGCAGCGCCTCGCGCGAGAGGCCCAGCGGCAGGATCGGCGAGCGCAGGCCGAGTATCAGCAGCGCCGGCGCGACGTCGGACAGCAGCACGTGCTGCATCATGTGCGCCGAGAGCAGGTAGCGGTCGCCGATCGGGTCCAGCGGCGACAGCAGCGCCACGGCGATCGTCAGCAGTCCCGCCGCGTAGGGCACCCAGTGGCCGGCGTTGGGCGCGGACGTCGAGGATCGCGCGGCGGCGCGTTTGTACACGCGCACGTAGACCACCGCCGCGGCCAGCAGCGCGACGATCACGATCGGTTGGAAGCTCCACGAGCCCCAGCCCGGGTAGGAGGTCATCCGATCCTCCCGTCAACGCCAGGGCGGGTGGTGCGGCGATGGGCCTGCGGAGCGCCGGTCATGCTTGGCGGCATCCTATCGATCCTCGCCGCGAGCATGCCCGCAGGAGCAGGGCGGCCCGCCCGCGTTCAGGAGTCCTTGCCGCCGTCGCGTTCGTGTTCGTGAGCGATTTCCGCTTCCCGTTCGGCGCGTTCGCGGGCGACTTCCGCTTCCCGTTCGGCGCGTTCGCGCGCCGCTTCCCGTTCGCGTTCCGCGCCATCCGATCCGCCTGAATCGTCTTCCCGCCCGTCATCCGTGCCCTCGGAGCCGTCATCGCCGGAGGATTCGGAGTGCTTGCCTTCCGTTTCGGAGCCGCCGCCCGATCCCCCGCCCGATCCCCCGCCCGATCCTCCCCCGGACCCGCTCCCCGATCCTCCCGCGGCCCCGCCGCCGGCGGCTTCGCCGCCCGTCGAGGTCGGGCTTGTCGCCGCCGCCGTCGCCGGCGCAGCCGTCGAGGTGACCGGGGCCTGGCCCGCGGCGCCGGGCGCCGTGGGAGCGGTGGCCGCCGGCGCAGACCTGGAGGGGGCCGTGGTGGGAGTGACGACGCTCGCGGCGGGAGGCGTGCCGGCGTTAGTGACCTGCGCCCCGGATCGGGGCCCGTTCGCAGCCCGGGAGCCGGCCCCGCCGCTCGCGGAAGGCGTGCTCGCGTTTCCGCCGTCGGTTGATGCCGCGCCCGCGCGGGTGCTTGCGGGCGTGGCGGGCAGAGCCGGGCGCCCGCGCGCGGGCGCAGCGCGGCCGTGAAGCGGCGCAAGCACCACGCCCGCCGCCAGCAGAGCCGATCCGGCCACGGCCGCTCCCTTCAGCAGCACACCGCCGACGTCGGTGCCGCCCGCCGCGCCGGTCAGTTCGGCGAGCCTGCCGGCCGTGGGGGCCACACGGCCGGCCGTGCCTGACGCCCAGTTGACGAGCGGCGCGGGGGTCAGAGCGGCGGCAGCCGCGCGCAACGCGGCGCGCGCCCGGTAGAGCAGGCCGCGAACGGCGCCACTGGTAACGCCGAGCGCACTCGCGACCTCCTCGTGCGAGCGGCCGTAGACCGCGCTCAGGAGAATCGCGTCGCGCTGCATGGACGGCAGCGCGGCGACGTGGCCCAGCGCCTCGCGGGCGGCGATCGCCCGCTCGAGCTCGGAGTCCGGGGTCTCCAACAGCTCCACCAGCGCACCGTCGGGCTGCGGCGCGAGCTCCTCGCGCGAGCCGCGGATGACGTTGACGGCCGTGTTGTGCACGATCCGATACAGCCACGGGCGCAGCGCGCGCACCTCCGTTGGACCCTGGAGCGCCAGCCACGCCTTCAGCAGCGCCTGCTGGAGGACGTCCTCTGCGCGGGAGTCCGACAGCCCCATGCGCCTGCAGTACGCGAGCAGTCCTCGCCGGTAGCGAAGGACGACCGCCTCGAACGCCCGCTCGTGACCCGCTCGGATCAGCTCGAGCAGCCGCTCGTCTGGCTGAGTCGCCAGCAGGCGGGTGTATCCCGATGTCATGCCTGGAAATCTTACGCGCGAGCGCCGAGCCGAGCGTTGTTTTCCCGACGACCCGACGAACCTCAGGTGAGCGTACGATCGGAGCGATGTCCGACGTCCCCCACCCGCCCTCACCGAGCGCGCCCCTGCAGGGTGGCTGCCTGTGCGGAGCGGTGCGGTTCGAGATCAGCGCTCCGTTCGCGTCCGCCGGCTACTGCCACTGCACGCACTGCCAGCGGCGCACCGGCACCGGCTCCTCCGCCAACGGCCGCGTGCCGCAGGACGGCTTCCGGCTGCTGCACGGCCAGGAGCAGCTGCGCTCCTTCAGGCCTCCCGAAGGCGTGCCCAAGCTGTTCTGCGCGACGTGCGGCTCGGCGCTGTTCAGCGGCGACCCGTTCGCCGATCGGGAGGTCGCGGTGCGGCTGGGGACGCTCGACCGCGATCCGGGCATACGACCGCGGTACCGCCAGTTCGTCGACTCGGCCGCACCCTGGGAGCCGGTTCCCGAGGACGGGCTCGTGCGCCATCCGCGCTCGCGGGGAGCCTGAGCGCGGTCCGCTCGCGCAGCCACTGCAGCGATCGCGGCTCGCCGCAGCGCTCGCGCCAGCCGTCGAGCACGCCCTCCAGCAGCTCGCGGTCCTCGACCCTCGCCAGCACCTCCACCCGCCCGCCGCCGTCGGCCGCGGGCCCGAGGCGCACGAGGTACAGCTCGCCCGTGTCGCTGACCCACGCCGCGCGGTGCAGCGGCCCGTCGGCGGCCTCGCGCCACCACAGCCCCACGTCGAGCTCGCGCGAGCGCACGCGGCGCTCGTCGGCGTTGTAGAAGCGCGCGAGCGACTCGTAGCGCTCGCGCGGCGGGGCCTCGATGGCGACGTCTGCTCGACTCATACGGCAACACCAGCTTTCGCGGGGAGGGGATCGACGTGAAGCCTTCGTCGCGAAGCCTCTCCCACGCGCCTAAACCACGGGTTACCAGCCGGTAAGGATTGGTGAGAATCGCGCGTGGCCGCACCGGGCCGCGCATTTCCGCCACTGGCCGCCGGCCACCGCGGGCAGCCACCGCGGACAGCCACTGGCCGCCGGCCGCCGCGGGCAGCCACCGCGGACAGCCACTGTCACCGGCCCACGCGGGCCGGTGACACCGGCGTATGCCGTCAGCGGATCAGCCGTTGAGACGCTTCTTCAGCGCGCTCGCCGCGGAGAACTTCGCCGCCTTGGAGGCGGCGATGTTGATCGTCTCGCCCGTCGAGGGGTTGCGCCCCTGGCGAGCCGCTCGGTGGCTGACGCTGAACTTGCCGAAGCCGGCAAGCGCGACCTCACCCCCGGCGGCAAGTTCGTCGGAGACCACCTCGAGCGCCGCCTCGACCACCTGACGTGCCTGGCTGGCGGACAGCCCAGTGCGCTCCGCGACCTGCTCGCCCAGCTCGTTCTTTGTCATGCCACTCCCTTCTCGAGTGTCGTTGCTGCGAGCAGGCTAACCGCTGGTGAGGACGGCGAGGCGCGCAAACGCCGCATCAGCGAGGCAAACAAGCCCTAATTTCCGGGGACTTATGCGGCGCTGGGAGTCCGCAACTGCCCCTCCACGGGCCGCTCGGCGCTCCTGCGGGCCCGGAACGGCGCCAGCGAGCCGGCGGCGCAGGCCGCCCACAGGACGCCCAGCCAGGCGCCGCTGGCGAGCGCAACGTGCACCCACACCAGCTCGGTGGGCAGGTGCGTCTCGTACTGATCCAGGCCGACCGCGCCCTGCAGCGCGAGCAGCACGCACAGCGCCGTCAGCGGCCGCTGGACCGCCGGACCGACCTCGCGGCGGCGCGCGAGCCACCACACGAGCACGGCGGCCAGGCTGAACACGAGCGCGATCTCGGCGTGGCGGTGAATGACGAAGTCCATCGTGCCGCGCCCGTCGAAGCTCAGGCGGTTGATCTTCTGGCCCGGCGAGCCCCCCGCGTGCGGACCGGCGGCGGTGGCGGCGGTCCCCGCGAAGATCGTCAGCGCTCCCAGCGCCACCAGCCAGCGCAGCGCGCGCACGATCGATGGGTCGGTGGCCGCGCGCCGCGCGCCCGCTCCGCCCGCACCGGTCTGCCGTGCGCCCTGCGCGCCTCGCACGTCGCGATCTCCCGCCACCGCGCCATCCCCACTCTCCATACCCGCGGACGCCGCCCGCGGCTCGTTGCGCGCGCGCCACACGAGCACCACGGCCGCGACGAGGATCAGCATCGAAAGCGCGAAGTGGCCCATCACCCAGCCGTAGTCGAGCTGGCCTTTGACGGTGAAGCCGCCGAGCACCGCCTGCGCGACGACGCCGAGCGGCAGCAGCGCCCCCAGCCACACGAGATCGCGCCGGTACGGGCGGCGGCGCACGGCCGCCAGCCACGCGAGGCCGGCGGCGATCGACACGGGCACGGTGATCAGCCGGTTGGAGAACTCGATCAGCGCGTGCGTCTTCAGCGGCGGGTACACGTTGCCGTAGCACTTCGGCCAGGTCGGGCAGCCGAGGCCCGACCCGGTGAGCCGCACGGCGGCGCCGGTGAGCACGATCAGCGTGAGCGCGCCGAGCCCGGCGTAGGCGAAGCGCACGTACTGCTCGGGAGTGACGGTGTAACCGTTGGTGCGCTCGCGCAGGCGCTGCAGACGGGCGAACATCGTCATCAAGGATGCCACTCGAACGGCAATTCGTCGGCGATCTCGCTCAGCCGCGGCGCCGCCGCGTCGCGCTCGGAGACCGTCAGCTCGTGCGCCGGCAGCGGCCACACGATGCCGATCTCTGGATCGTCCCACACGATCCCCCGTTCGAGATCCGGGTCGAAGTAGGCGGTCTGCTTGTACAGCACGTCGGCGACGTCGCTGAGCACGCAGAAGCCGTGGGCGAAGCCGACCGGCACATACAGCTCGCGCATGCTGCGCTCGTCCAGCTCCACCCCCTCCCAGCGTCCGTACGTCGGCGAGCCCCTGCGCAGGTCCACGGCTACGTCGAGGATGCGTCCGCGCGCGCAGCGCACGAGCTTGGCGACGCCGTCGCCCACGTGGAAGTGCAGACCGCGCAGCACCCCGCGCGTGGAGCGCGAGTGGTTGTCCTGGATGAACAGCTCGTCTTCCGGAATGCCGACTTCGGCGTGCCACTGATGCCTGTAGGTCTCGCAGAAGAAGCCCCGCTCGTCCGCGTGGACGGTCGGTTCGATGACCACGAGGCCGGGGAGGTGGACCGACAGCGCGCGCACAGGCGCAAGAGGGTAGCCGCCGTGGACCGGGCGCGCGCAGAGCGCTGGGTAGATTGGGCAGGAGATGCCTGCCAGCACCGAGGGCGCCTGGGCGCCAGGACCCGACAGCCCGGTGCTTGCCGACGGCGCCGTCCACGTGTGGCGAGCGGACCTGGCGACGGTGGCGGAGGACCTGGGAGAGCTGCTGTGCGGCGAGGAGCGCGCGCGGGCGCAGCGCATGGTGGACGAGCGCGACGGGGAGCTGTGGAGGCGCTCGCGCGGGCTGCTGCGAGCGCTGCTCGGCCGCTACCTCCAGCGGGAGCCGCGCTC
>JBKQHH010000114.1:0-3996 GCA_052148875.1 Solirubrobacteraceae bacterium | reverse complement strand
CCAAGCCGGGCGCGCCCGACCAACTCGTGCAGAAGGCGATCGACTCGTTCGGCAAGATCGACATCATCGTCAACAACGCCGGCTACACGCTCGACGCGCCCGTCCACAAGATGTCCGACGAGCACTTCCAGGCGATGCTCGACATTCACACGATCGTTCCCTTCCGCGTCATCCGCGCGGCCGCGCCGCACCTGCGCGAGCCCGCCAAGAAGGAGCGCGAGGAAGGCAGGGAGGTGTTCCGCAAGATCGTCAACGTGTCCTCCACGTCGGGAACGTTCGGCAACGCCGGCCAGGCCAACTACTCGTCCGGCAAGGCCGCCGTCGTCGGCCTCACCAAAACCGTCGCCAAGGAGTGGGGGCAGTTCAAGGTCAACGTCAACGCGGTCGCCTTCGGCTTCATCGACACGCGCCTGACCCAGGCGAAGGTCGACGAGAACACGATGGAGAAGGACGGCGAGAAGATCCAGCTCGGCATCCCCGAGCAGATGCGCCAGATGGCCTCCATGCTGATCCCGCTCGGCCGCCCCGCCACGCCCGAGGAGGCCGCGGGAGGCGTGTTCTTCCTGTGCTCGCCGTGGTCCAACTACGTGCACGGCCAGACGCTGCACATCACCGGCGGGCTGTTCGGGGGGATGACCGGCTGAGGCGATGCTGCGCGCGACTCAGCCCGCGGCCGGCCCCCTGAGATCGAGCAGGCACCCCGAGAAGTAGGCGCCTGCGGGCGAGGCGAGGTAGGCGGTCAGCGCGGCCACCTCGCTCGGTGCGGTGGCCGCGCCGGGGGCGATCGCGACGGTGGTGATCCCATGGCGTGCCCACTCGATCGAGAGCGTCCGCGCGAGGTTCTCGAGACCCGCGCGCGCCGCGTCGGCGTGCTCGCCGTCGTCGGGAGACGGGGCCACATAGACGATGCGCCCGCCGCGTTCGTCGGGCAGGAACGCGCTGGCGGCGACCGCGCGCGTGACGTTCCAGCTCGCATCGAGGCACGCGCGCAGCGCCTCGCGCCCACCCGCCTGCGCGAACACGCTCGCGCCGTCGACCGCCAGCAGCTCGACGCTGCGGGCGTCCGCGAGCGCGCGGTCGACCGCCTCCTGCGCCGCCCGCTCGACCGCGGCCTCCTCCCGGCCGTCCGGCCCGTCGGAGCTCAGCTCGCACTCGAACACCCGAGCGCCCAGCCCGGTGCACGCCGAGGCGACGCTCTCCCCCAGCCTGGCGCCGGCCGCGCCCGCGTCTGCTGCTGGGTCAGCCGCGTGCGCGCCCGCGAGCAGGATCGACACCCCCCGCAGCAGGCCCGGGCGCAGCAGCTCGGATGCGTCGATCGTGGACATGGGCCGCGCAGCACCCTAATGCCAGGCGGGCTGCTGGTGCTCAGACGCCGCGCGCCGGCAGGCGTCAGGCTCCGAACGCGCTCCCCGCGTCGGTGCCGCCCGCGCCCGGCGTCGCGCCCTGGTCGGAGCTGCCCGGGCCGCCGACGCCGGGGGCCCCACCGGCGGCGGGCGCTCCGCGAAGCTCGAAGTAGAGGACGGAGGCGGCGAGCGCGGACAGCGGCGCGGTGAGCACGCCGACGATCACCCGGACGACGATGCCGGCGCCGGAGCCGGCCGATTCGGCGGCTCCCTCGATGAGGATGCTGACGACGCCGACGAGGATGTAGAGCACGAGGATCACGCCGAACACCTGCCAGCCGTTGCCGCGCACGAGCTCGCGGCTGCGCCTGAGCGCGGCGAACACGCCCGGGCGCTCGAGCACGACGACGGGAGCCGCCACCGACCAGATCGTGATGAGGATCAGGCCGGGAACGATGATCAGGATGAAGCCGACGACGATGCCGATGCCCGCGACGATGCCCACGAGGATGAGCTGGCCGAGCACGGGGGTCGCCGCCTGCAGCAGCTGGCCGGGGCTCGCATCGCGCCGGCCGTCCTGGACGTCGGCGACCAGCTGCACGACCATGCCCGTGAAGAGCGTGATCGCGACGAGGCTGATGAGCACCGCGAGAAGCGCGAGCGCGGGGCTGGCGGCGACGAGCAGCGCGGAGACGATTCCCGTGAACACGAACACCACGGCAGCCGCCGGCATCAGCACGGATGCCTGATCGACGTAGATGTCGAACACGCGGCGGATCACGCCGCCGACGTCAAGACGACGTTGCATATCCGCCCCCCGCTCGGCGCTGCTCGCGCACCCGCCGCAGGACGCCCTTGCGGCCGTGCTGTTCGAGGCCGGCGTACAGGCGGCGGATCTCGACGAGGACCTGATCGGCGACCGCCTGCTGCTGCTCGCGCGTGGGGTCCTCGATCGGCTCCCAGCGAATGGCGTCTCCGTACTGGATGGTCACCTTGGGGAACTGCAGGCGCTTCCAGTTGCGGATGTGCGAGGAGCCGTAGATGGCGATCGGCACGATCGGCGCGCCGGTCTCGAGCGCCAGGCGCCCGATCCCCCGCTTGGCCTGTTCGGAGACCTTGCCGGTGCGCGAGCGCCCGCCCTCGCAGTACATCGTGATCGCCCCGCCGCGGTCGAGGATCGCTTTGGCGGTGACGAACGTCTCCTCGTCGCGCACGCCGCGGCGCACGGGGAACACGCCGCCGTGGGTGTAGATGAACTGCATCGGCCGTTTGAACAGCTGCGACTTGGCCATGAAGCGCACCTTGCGGCGGATGTAGCAGCCCATGAGGAAGTGGTCCATGAACGAGAAGTGGTTGGGGGCGAGGATCACGGCGCCCCTGCCGGGCACCTTCTCGACGGAGATCGCGCGGGCGCGCAGGAACGTGTACGCGTACAGCGACGTGAGCACGCGGGTCAGCTCATACGCCCAGTCCGGTTCGCGCGCGCGCGAGCGCTCGTGGAAGCGGTCGAAGTGCTCCTTCGGCCGCGGGTCGGTGTAGACCTGCTCGCGCATGGGGGCGAGATCGCTCATCGAACGGTGTACCTCAGGCACGGCGCAAGGTTACGCCCGAGCGGCGTACACGCGCGCGAAGTCCACGAGCTGGCGTGCGCGATGGGCGAACCCGGCGAGCGTGCGCCCGGTGGCGCGGTGGGCCAGGTCGAGCTCGATCTCGACCACGCGATGCCCCGCGTGCACGGCGTCGACCGTCATGCCGATCTCCATGCCGAAGCCGTGCGCGAACGGCAGCACGTCGCGCAGCGCCCGCTCGCTCAGCGCCCGCTGCCCGGAGATCGGAGCCCGGGTGTGCAGCCCGCAGCGCCGGCGGATCGCCCAGCGGGCGAAGCCGAGCGCGAGCCCGACGCCGCCGCCGGCGCGCGTGGCGAAGGCGCCCACGGCTACGTCCGCGTCCCCGCGCCCGACCGCGTCGGCGAGCGCGACCAGCTCGACCGCCGAGTCGCCGAGATCGCCGTCGCAGAGAACGAAGATCGGATTCGAGCTGGGATGGGGCGTGGTCGTCCGGGGTTCGTCCGCGGGCGCCTGGGCGCCGTCGAGGGCCTCGCGGGCGGCGCGCGTGACGGCGGCGCCCTTGCCGATCGCGCGCGCGCTGCGCACCACGTGCGCGCCCGCCGCGCGGGCGATCTCGGGGGTTGCGTCGGTGGAGCCGTCGTCGGCCACCCAGATCGGCGAGCCGGGAAACGCGCACGCGAGCGCGCCGAGCGTGGCGGCGATGCGATCGGCCTCGTTGTGCGCCGCCACGACGACGACGGTGCGCGGGCGCGTGGATCGGTCGGCGGCGCTGTCTATTGTCCCTGTCCTGTGGTGGCGACCGGCGTACGGAGGATCAAATGACTGACATCGAGGCTCATATCACGGGCACGGTATGGAAAATCGAGTGCGCCGTGGGCGACACCGTCGAGGAGGGCGACACGGTCGCGATCCTCGAGTCGATGAAGATGGAGATGCCCGTCGAGGCGGAAGACGCGGGCACCGTCACGGAGATCCGCTGCGAGGAGGGCCAGGCGGTCAACGAGGGCGACACGCTCGTCGTGCTCGAGTAGCGGCGCCCGGCAGTGAGCGCCACCTCTCCCCGACGCGAGCTCGCGGACGGAAAG
>JBKQHH010000113.1:0-11833 GCA_052148875.1 Solirubrobacteraceae bacterium | reverse complement strand
GCTGCGCCGGACCGGGACCCGGACGACCGTAGGCAGGGCGATCCGCGGCCGACCGGCCAGGAGCAGAAGGGCCTTTACCCGCCGCGCCATCCGGGGCGCTCCCAGCGGATGATCGGCGAGGTGGTCGTCGATCTCGGCCTCGCCGACCGTGAGACCGTGGAGGAGGGAGTCTCGACCGCGCGCGCCCAGGGCCGGCCCACCGGCGTCGTGCTCGTCGAGCGCGGGATCCTGCGCCACGACCAGCTCGCGCGGGTCGTCGCCGAGCGCTTCGGCCTGGACTTCGTCGACCTGACCGTGTACGACCTCGACATGGGCGCCGTCAACCTGATCGGCATCCAGGCCGCCAAGCGCTACCAGGCGGTGCCCGTCGGCTTCACCGACGACGGAGCGCTGCTGCTGGCGATGGCCAACCCCACCAACGTGCTCACGATCGACGACGTCGGCATGATGACCGGCCGGCGGATCAAGCCCGCGGCCGCCTCCGTCGAGGACCTCAACCTGCTGCTCGCGCGCCTGGCGCGGATGGACGACTCGATCGAGGACATCATCGACGAGGAGACCGACGAGGAGCGCGAACGCGAACTGTCGGTCGACGAGGCCGACAGCGACGCGCCGGTCATCAAGCTCGTGCACTCGATCGTCGCGCAGGCCATCCAGCAGGGCGCCTCCGACATCCACGTCAACCCCGAGGAGGGCGACACGCGCGTGCTGTTCCGCGTCGACGGCGTGCTCGCCCCCGCCGCCACCGTCAAGCGCAGGATGGCCATGGGGGTCGTCTCGCGCATCAAGATCATGGCCGACCTCGACATCTCCGAGCGCCGGCTGCCCCAGGACGGCCGCTTCGCGCTGACCGTCGAAGGACGGCGCGTGGACATCCGGGTGGTCACGCTGCCGCTCGTCAACGGCGAGGGCGTCGTCATGCGCATCCTCGACCAGGGCAGCAACGTGATGGTCGACGGCGGCCTGGAGTCGCTCGGCATGCAGGGCGCCGAGCTCGAGCGCTTCTCGCGCGCGATCCACCGGCCCAACGGCGCCGTGCTCGTGACCGGACCGACCGGCTCGGGCAAGTCGACCACGCTGTACGCCGCGCTGAACGCGCTCAACGACGGCGAGCGCAGCATCCTCACGATCGAGGACCCCGTCGAGAAACGCATCGTCGGCATCAAGCAGATGCAGATCGCGCCCAAGGCCGGCGTCACGTTCGACGTCGGGCTGCGCTCGATGCTGCGCGCCGACCCCGATGTGATCATGGTCGGGGAGATCCGCGACCGCGAGACCGCGCACATCGCCGTCGAGGCCGCGCTCACCGGCCACCTCGTGCTCTCCACGCTGCACACCCGCGACGCGCCCAGCGCGCTCGGACGGCTGATCGACATGGGCATCGAGCCGTTCCTCGTGTCCTCCGCCGTCGACTGCATCGTCGCCCAGCGTCTTGTGCGCATGCTCTGCAAGCATTGCAAGCGCCCGCAGCACGTCTCCGAAGCCGTGCTCGCCGAACACGGCCTCGCGGGCGTCCAGCCCTACGAGTCCGTCGGCTGCTCGCGCTGCGCCGGCTCCGGCTACCGCGGGCGCGTCGCGCTGTACGAGGTGATGAGCGTCTCAGAGCCCATCCGCGAGCTGATTCTCGAGCGCGCCTCCGTCGACGACATGGTCGCCGTCGCGCTCCGCGAAGGGATGCTGCGCCTGCGCGACGACGGCCTGCAGAAGGTGCGCGAGGGGGCCACCTCGATCGCCGAGGTCGAACGCATGACCAACAGCTTGCTGTAGGCAAAGACCGAGCTGAAGTCACCCCAAGGGCCGAGGAGACGCAATTTGGGGCGTCCGGCCGCGATGGCAGCATTTCGGGCCGATTATCATGAAGGCTATGGCGAAAACGCAGACCAACGGAAGGCCAGAGCCGCTCAGTCCCGAGAGGCTGGCCGCACTGACACGTCCCCCGAAGTACACGACCCCCGAGGAAAGGCGCGCGGCGCTCGAGCGCGCTGCTCAGGGACTGCGGGTCAAGGTCCGCGTCACGCCCGACATGTACGGCCGACGGTAGTCCATGGCTCCACCAGGCGGGTGACCAGCGAGGTGCTTCGCGTCGAGCTGGCCCCTTCATGACCGACTATGGGATCGCGTCCTACGACGCAATTCATGCAGCGAGTGCCATCGCCGCCGGCGCCGAGGCGATCGTGACGACAGACACCGGCTTCGCGTTCCTACCGTCATCGCTACTTGCCGATAACACCGATCGCTCGCGACTCGCTTCCTGCCGCAACAAGCGACCCCACTGAGGGCACACGCACGCGAGGCGACGTCCGGGATGCTGCTCTTGCCGGCGGCGGCGTGCGGATCGTGCCCGCCAGGTGCGCGCGTGTTCTCGACTAGATTGACCAACTTGTCTAGTATGTCCTCATGGCCACTGCTGCTTCGCTCCCCACCCGCGGTCTCTCCGAGGCCAAGGCTGCGCTCTCGGACGTCATGTCCGGGGTGGTGCATGACCATCAACCGACGGTCATCGAGCGTCATGGCGGTAAGGAAGCGATGCTGCTGCTCGGGCTCTCCGACATGGAGCCGCTGCTGGGCCACTTCTCCTTCCACACGCGGTCGAGCGTGTCCGAGGGGGAGTTCATCTTGCGCCAGCCCGAGCTGAACCTCGTCGCCGGGGGGGAGACGTTTGAGCAGGCCGCGTCTGAGCTCGAGCAGCTGGCTCTCGCCTACGCCGAGCGGTACTTCGAGCGCTTGGGCTTCTACGCGCAGACTGACCGGGCCGAGCAGATGCCGTGGCTGCTGCGGCTGATCCTCACGCCCGCGGCTGATCGTCGCGCGTTGCTCCTCGGCGCGCCCGAGCGCCTCTCGGAGGCATGACGCCAGACGCCCCAACCTGGGGCGAGATCGAGAAGTTCCTCAAGATCGACGGCTGGACTCGACTCCCCGCGTCCAGTCGCGGCGGATCGAGCCAGGATCACATCTTCTTCGAGAAGCTCCTCGACAGCGGCGAGCTGCTCCAGACACACATCTCCCACTCGCGTGGCGGCCGCCCCTCGACCGGACGTTTCGCCTCGATCTTGCGGCACCAGATCGAGGTCTCGCGGACGGAGTTCTGGGAGGCGCTTCGTTCCGGCGAGCCTGTCGTTCGGCCTGTGCCCATGGAGGCGGAGCAGGTTGAGCACGAGGCGTGGGTGGTCGCGGTGCTCGCGGGGGATCTGCACATGAGTGCGGAGGAGATCGCGATGCTGGACGTCGAGCACGCACGGCAGCTAGTTCTCGACCACTGGTCGCGGCCGACGGCTTCTTGACTATCGATCAGGACCCGCGAGCCCTGTTGGCGAATATGCCAACCTAAGTTGGCATAACGGACAAGACCCCAGGGCTCAGCGTGGCCGAGTATGCCCGTCGCCGAGAGCCACCGGGGCGGCGTCGCGCAGGTCGCGCGCAGCCGCCCCGTATCTACCAGAGGTGCCCTACCTCGTCCCGCTCGACTTCTTGCCCTTCTTCTTGCCCTTGCCGCCCTTCTTCTTGTGGTGGACCGGCGGCTTGGGGCTCAGCCGCGTGCCGCCCGAGTTGGCGTCCGGCGGGCAGCCTGTCGGGCGGCCGAGATCGAACGGCCCGGAGATCGCCTGCGTGACGACGCCCTTTTCCAGATACGCGTAGGTCACCGTCAGCAGCGGGTCGACGCGCGGCTCCTTGCAGAGCTTCGTGCCGATCGAGAACTGTCCGGTGACCGTCTCGTAGCCTTCCTTGGCCAGGCCGACGCAGTTGAGCGCGAAGCCGGGGACTTCCCCGGAGCATGAGAACGTCTGGGACAGCGGCTTCGTGGTCGCATTGGAGGTCACGACCGGCTGGCCCTCGATCCCCGTCACGGGGATCTGCGCCTGCAGCTGATAGCCGGTGATCGGGCCGTTGCAGTAGAACGCGTACTTCACCTGCTGTTCTTCGTTGCCCGCTTCGGGTTCACCCGCGGCGATGTTGCCGATGCAGTTGTAGTTGTTGGGGTTGGGTTCTTCGGCATGGCCGACGGCCGGGGTCGCGAGCAGCAGGGCCACAAAGCCCACGATCGCGGCGAGCCACCATGTCGCTTTGCGGTGCGCTGGTTCGATGAGGTGCAACGGGGGTCTCCGTTCGTTGGTTGATGGATCTGTCATCGCCGCAGGAGCTTTTCGAGGCTCTGCTTCGGTGAAGTCGGGTTGAAGGCGGTCGAGGGGTGCGTGCCGACGGCCGCGAACGGCGAGATCAAGAGGACGCCCGCGGGTGGCTGGGTGGTGAGGGTCGCGGTTGCCGCGCCGGCGGGCAGGCCGGTCGCGGTGGCGTCGCCGACCGAGGCGAACGTGACCACGATCAGCCCGCTTTCGCGAAAGTCCGCGGCGGAGGTGATCGTCGGCACCGTCGCCTTCAGGAATTCGTCGGCCGCGCTCAGCGCGCCGGCTTCCGTCGCGCAGGACGCGCCCGCCGCTCCTTCCCCCTCCGGGGACTGCGCCGGGCACGGCGGCTGGACGATCGTGTCGAGCAGCTGCGGCGGTTCGCTCGCCAGCAGCGCCGTCTCGTTCGCGAACGCGCCGCCGTCCAGCGCCGACCAGCCGCTGAGCAACGTGCCCGCGGGGACGGCCTGCGTGTCGATGTAGGGGGCCGCCGTCGGCTGGGCGGCAGCCGCGGCGAACGATGTGCCGGCGAGCTGGATCAGCCACACGTGCGTGATCGGCGGCAGCGTGCTCGCCTTGGTCTTGCTCGGCGTCGTCGACGTCGGCGCCGTCGTTTCCGTTTCCGACGCTGGGGTTGTGGTCGCGGCGCTCGACGCTTCTTCGGCACTCGCGTGCTTGCGTTTGCGCCGTTTCCTGGAGGGCGTCGCTTCGGCGGTTGCCGCCGGCGCTTCGGCGGCGCTGGTCGCGCTCTGCGCCGCCCTGTTCGCGGCGATCCGCGCCAGCGAGCCGAGCAGCACCGGCAGGCTCGGGTCGGCCTGGGAGGGGCTCGGCGCTGGGCCGATCGCGGCGCCCACGGCCACGCCGATCCCGAGCATCACCGCAGCCAGTGCGGCGGTCACGCGAGCCGAGGGAGCGCGGAAGGGCGACTTCTTGTTGTCGGGCGTGTTGTTCATCGAGTGCATAAAATAGCTAATGTCGATCGAATCTATGGGGATATGCTATGTTCGCCCCTCCACGTTGTCAACTCTTTGTCAATCGATTCCGAAACGGAGCCTCTCTTCAATGCATCGAATCCGCCGTCTCTCCGTCGCCCTCACGGTGGCTGGCGTGGTCGGGGTTGCGGCGCCTGCAGCCGCCAGCGCCACCGCACTGGTCACCATCAGTGGCGCCACGTCGTCCTACCCGCTCGTGCAGCTGCTCGCGAACAAGTACGTCAAGCTGCACCCGCACAAGGTCAGGTTCAAGATCGCGCAGGGCGGCACGACCGTCGGTATCAACAACGTCAAAAACGGCAGCGACACGATCGCCGACGTCGCGCAGGAACCGACCAGCGCGGACGCGGGCCTGGACTTCTACCCGATCGCCAAGTACGCGATCTGCGTGGTCACGAACAAGTCGAACCCGGTGACCAACCTCACCCAGGCGCAGGTCACGTCGATATTCAGCGGCAAGACGAAGACCTGGAGCAGCGCGCTGGGTGGCGCCACGGCCAGTGGCCCGATCGAAGTCTTCACGCGCACGTCGGTCGCCGGGGTGCTGACCAGCTTCAAGTCGCTGCTGCTCGAAGGCAAGAGCGTCGAGTCCAGCGCCACCGAAGAGGCGACCGAGGGCGAGATGCGCCAGGCGGTCGAAAGCGCCCCGAGCGGGATCGGCTTCCTGTCGAACTACCAGGCCAACAAAGGCGGCCTGAACGCGGTCGAGTTCAACGGCGTCGCGTGCAACCAGACGACCGCGGCCTCCGGGCAGTACGCCGGCGTTGCGGTCTTCTTCGAGGTGACCAAAGGCCCCGCCAGGGGAGGCGCGGCGGCGTTCATCAACTGGATCGACCACTCCGGCGCCGCGAAGAAGATCATCGCCAGCCAGTGGGTTCCGATCGGCTAGCCGCGGTTGCTGGAGCGACTGAAAAAGCCAAGGCCGAGAGGCTGAGAAAGCCATGCTGGAGCGGCTGAGAAAGCCGTGGCCCGACTACCGCGCCGAGCGTACGCTCGGCGCGGTGTCGTTGCTGGTCTGCGTCGTCGTCGTCGCGATGGCCGTGTTCGTCGCGACGAAGGCGTGGCCGATCTTCCAGCACAACGGGCTCAGCTGGCTGCTGGGCGGCGGCGATCTCGAAAAGGAGATCAACAGGATGACCGCCGCGACCACCAACCCTTCGGCGGCGGTCTTCCACCTGCGCGTGTGGCCGCTGATCTACGGCACGCTGCTGACGACCGCGTTCGCGCTCGTGCTCGGCCTGACGATCGCGGTGCTCTCGTCGGTGTTCATCGTCGAGCTCGCGCCGGCGCGCCTGCGCCGGGTGGTGATCCCGATGGTCCGCCTGCTCGCATCGGTCCCCTCCGTCATCTACGGGCTGATCGGGATCCTCGTGCTCGTGCCGTTCGTCGGCAATCACGTGATCACCACCCACGAGAAAGAGTCGGTGCAGAACGTCGTCCAGCTCACGGGAGCCGGCCTGGGCGTGACCGTGGTGATCCTCACGGTCATGATCACGCCGATCATGATCGCGCTGATCTGCGAGGCGCTCGCCTCGGTGCCGTCGTCCTGGCGCGAGGGAGCGGTGGCGCTCGGGCTGAACCCGCTGCGCGCGGTGCGCGCCGTGACGCTGCGGGCGATCCGACCGGCGATCGTGGCGGCCGCCGTGCTCGCGACCGCACGCGCGCTCGGCGAGGCCGTGATGATCCAGATGGTCTCGGGCGGCAAGTTCTTCACGCCCAAGCCGGTCGACGGGGTCATCTTCTTTTTCGAGCCGCTGCGCACGCTCGCCTCGGCGATCGTCGACTACCGGGACGGCGTCGGCTCGCCGGCGCTGGGCGCCACCGTGTACGCGGGTGCGCTGCTGCTGCTGTTCTCGGCGTTCGTGCTGTCCGTGACCGGCTACCTGGTCAAGCTCCCGCTGCGCAAGTACCAGACACGCGGATGAGCACGTTCTCGCCAGAGGCTCAGCAGGCAGGCCCCGGGCATGGCGCTCCGGCGGGGCGGGGCTCGAGCGGACGCGGCCGGCGCTCCTCGCCGATGACCTGGCGCTGGGGCGACCGGCTGGCGCTCGCGGCCGCGTGGACGGCGGGCATCTCGCTGTGCGTGATCGCCGCGGCGATCGTCCTGTACATGGGCTACCGCGGCATCCAATACCTGCGTCCGGGCCTGCTCTTCACCCACCCCAAAGTCAGCGAAAGCGGCGCCGCCTCGGGCGGGTTCCTGGACCCGCTGATCGGGACGATCGTGCTGACGGCGATCGGGATCGTGCTCGCGCTGCCGCTGGCGCTCGCCAGCGCCGTGTGGATCGCGGAGTACGGTCGTCCGAGCTGGCTCGCGCGCGTCGTCGAGTCGAGCATCGAGATCGTCGCCGGCACACCCGACATCGTGATCGCGATCTTCGGGCTCGCGCTCTTCCAGCTCTCGCTGTTCGCGCCGTTCTCGTTCACCGGCGAAGGCGGCGGCGTATACGGGCGCTCGTTCATCGCGGCCGGCGCGATGATGTCGCTGCTCGCGCTGCCGCCCGTGTACGCGGCCACGCGGGACGGGCTGCAGGCGGTGCCCGCGCACATGCGCGAGGCGGCGTACGCGCTCGGCAAGACGCGCATCACGACGATCCGGCGGGTGCTGATCCCGAGCGTGCGCTCGAACATCGCCACCGGCGTCACGCTCGGCATCAGCCGCATCATCGGCTCGACGGCGATCGTGCTGATCCTGCTCGGCGAGACTCTGACAATAGAAACTCAGGGATCTGTCCCGGTGGTCAACCTGCTGCGCGGCACCGGCGCCTCGCTGACGACCTACATCTACGACAACTCGCCGGCCGGCGAAGGGGGCGCCCCGCAGAAAGCCTACGCGGCCGCGTTCCTGCTGCTGATCTTCGTGCTGCTCCTCAACCTGCTCGTGGACAGGATCGGCCGCGCGCAGGCGAGCTCGACCGGTCTGCCGGTCGTCGGGGCGGTCGTGTAGCCATGTTCCGAGAACCTTTTACAAATCGGCCAAAAGCCGCTAATCTCAGTGTTCTGATGGCCAAAGTCAAGGCGATGGAGATTGTGCCCGATGAGTCCTGACGAGATGGTTCTCGATCCTTGGAGCTTCGCGACGGACGGGCGTGAGCAGCCGCTGGCGAGCGAACCGCTGCGCAGCGAGGCGCTGCCGAGCCACGCGCAGCCGAGCGTGCCGTCGCTGGGCGACGGCACGGTGCCGCCCGTGCGCACGATCGTGCTCGACCGCCCGCCCACGCCGGCTCGTCCCGTGCGCGAGCGCGAGGCCGTCCGCAGGCCGTCCTCGGCGGCCGGGCCCGAGCGCCTGAGCCTGCGCGACGTGAGCATCTCCTACGCGGGCAAGCCGGCCGTCAAGTCGGTCTCGCTGTCGGTCCACCAGGGCGAGGTGCTCGCGCTGATCGGTCCCTCCGGCTGCGGCAAGACGACGCTGCTGCGCACGCTCAACCGCCTCACCGAGCTGACCGCCAGCGCCTCGCGCTCCGGGGAGATCCTGCTCGACGGCGAGGACATCCACGACCTCGTCGACACGACGCTGCGCTCGCGCGTGGCGATGGTCTTCCAGCAGCCCAACCCGTTTCCGATGTCGATCTTCGACAACGTCGCGTTCGCGCTGCGCGAGCAGGGGCGCAGGCGTCCCGGGCGGCGCGAGCTCGAGCCGCTGGTGATCGACGCGCTGCGCCGGGCGGGGCTCTACGACGAGGTCCGCGACGACCTCGACCGGCCGGCGCTGCGCCTGTCGGGCGGCCAGCAGCAGCGCCTGTGCATCGCGCGCGCGATCGCGCCCCGGCCCGAGGTGCTGCTGATGGACGAGCCGTGCAGCGCCCTGGACCCGATCTCCACAGGCGTGATCGAGGAGCTGATCGGCGAACTGCGGCGCGACCTGGCGGTCGTGATCGTCACCCACAACCTCGCGCAGGCGCACCGCGTGGCCGACAAGGTCGCCTTCATGTACCTGGGCGACCTCGTCGAGTTCGGGACGACGCAGGACATGTTCGAGGATCCACGCGCGGAGCGCACGCGCGAATACGTCCGCGGAGCCTTTGGATGAGCACGCGGCCGGTCCGGATGAGGCGGGCGCTCCTGCTCGCAGGCTGCGGCCTGCTCAGCGTCGGCCTGGCCGCGTGCGAGAGCACCGAGCAGGAAAGCGCCAGGATCGGCCGCGAAAACGAAGCCGCCACGCGGACCGCGGCAAAGCCCGCCGCCGGTGCGCATGCCGGCGCCCGCTCGCGCGGCCACGCCCACAGCTCCACTCATGGAGCGCCGCGCAAGGGGACGGCCGCGCCATGACGAACCTCGCCCCCGTGCCGTCCGAGAGCTCCACGTGCGCGAACTGCTCGGCCCCGCTTGTCGCCGATCAGCGCTACTGCCTCTCCTGCGGGCAGCCGTGCTCGCCTGTGCGGCTCGCGTTCCTCGACGTGCTGGAGACCGAGCGCCAGCCCCAGCTCGGCGCGGGCGCCATGAGCACGACGCCCGTCGCGTTCACGCCCTATCTCGAACCCGCGGCGGGCCCCGCGTGGCTGCGCCGCTACGCGCCGCTGTTCGGCGTCCTGTCGGTGCTGCTGCTGGCGATGATCGTCGGCCTGCTCGTCGGCCACTGGGTCACACAGAGCAAGGCTCCGGCGGCCCCGCAGGTGATCAAAGTGGAAGGCCTCGGCGGCGCGGCGCTCGCCTCGGGGACCGGCACGACGCCCGCGACGAGCACCACGTCGGCGGCGACGGGCAAATCCGGCTCATCGGCCAAGAGCGAAGAAGAAAAGGAACAGGCCGAAGCCAAGGCCGAAGAAAAGGCCGAAGAAAAGGCGCCCGCGAAGGCGCCCCCGGCGAAAGCGCTCAACCCCACCAAACTCGAACACACGACCGGCAAGACGCACGAGAAGGAACTCAACAAACTGACCACCGCGCCGATCGAAGTCAAATGAGCGCGCCCGACGGCAACGGGATCATCCTGCCCGCCGGCGGGCTGCCGACGCCGACCGGCTCGATGTCCGAGCTGCGCCGCCGGCGCCTGGAGCTGGCCGAGCGGGTGGCCGCGCTCACGTGGGACCTCGGCGGCCTCGCCTACGAGATGGCCATCCGCGACCATTATCGACTGGACGTGCTCGCCCGCAAAGCCTCCGAGCTGCAGGTCCTCGACGCCCAGCTGGGGGAGGTGCAGAGGCTGCTCGCGACCGCCGAGGCGGGCGTCCACGGCCAGTGCCGCTCCTGCGGCGCCGTGCACAGCCGCGGCGCGGCGTACTGCTGGCACTGCGGCGCGCCGCTGCTCGCGGAGGCGCGCCCGGCGGTGCTGCAGGGCGATCAGCCGGCGGGCTGAGCCCGCGAGCAAAACTACAGTCGACTGTAGTTTTTGCGACTGTAGTTTTCGGGCAACGGTCGTCCAAACGAGCATCCTGCAGCCGCTCACTCGAGTAGCGTGTCGCGGGTGAGACCGAGGACCCTCGCATCGGCCGCGCTCGTGCTGGTCGCCGTGCTCGCGCTGGCACCGGCCGGCTCCTCGAACGCCAGAGTCGCCCACGTGCACAGGGCCACCGCACCACTCGAATACGGGTGCCCGATCCTGCCGGCAGAAGACCCGCTCAACCAGGAAATCGCGGACGCGCCCGTGAATCCCAACTCGGCCGCCTACGTGGCGAGCATCGGCCTGAGCGCGCACCTGCACCCGGACTTCGGCACCGAGTCGAGCTACGGCATTCCCTACACGGTGGTCGGCGCCGAACAGGCGAAGGTGCCGATCAAGTTCACGAAGTACCGCACCGAATCGAACCCGGGGCCCTATCCGGTGCCCGCGAACGCGCCGATCGAGGGCGGCGGCAAGAACGGCCACGGCGACAAACACGTGCTGGTCGTGCAGGAAGGCACGTGCATGCTCTACGAGATGTACAAAGCCCACCGCAAGGGCGCCGGCTGGACGGCGTACAACGGCGCGGCCTTCAACCTGCGCAGCGATGCGCTGCGGCCCGAAGGCTGGACCTCCGCGGACGCGGCCGGCCTGCCGATCTTCCCGCTGCTCGCGCGCTACCCGGAGGTCGCGGCGGGGCGGATCGACCACGCGCTGCGCGTCACCGTGCCGGAGACCCAGGACGGCTACATCCACCCGGCGACCCATTTCGCATCGAGCAGCTCGGACCCGAGCCTGCCGCCGATGGGCCTGCGGCTGCGCCTGAAGGCGAGCTACAGCCTCGCGGGCTTCAGCGGCGAGTCGCTGGTGATCCTCGAAGCGCTCAAGCGCTACGGCCTGATCGTCGCCGACAACGGGTCGCCGTGGTTCATCACCGGAGTGCCGAACCCGGGGTGGAACGACGAAAACCTCGAAGAGATCAAGCAGGTACCCGGATCGGAATTCGAAGCCGTCGAAAGCGGCCCGATCCTGCACGGCTGATCGCGCGGCCGGCTACGCACATGCCGCCGCGGGGCACGTCGCCCCAAACTGCTGATCGCGAAGCTCGCTAGACCTGGTGCGTCTGCTCGACCGGCGCCTGCGCCGGCGGCGCCGCGACGGGAACCTGCACAGCTTCGGGCGCCGGCGTGGCCACCGGCGCCTGCGTGGCGACGGGCTGCGCGGGCACCTGCGGCTGCTGCGTGGTCTGCGTAAGCCTTGGCGTATCGCCGCTGATCGAGTCCTTGAACTCGCGCATGCCGGTGCCGACCGAGCGGCCGATCTCCGGGAGGCGCCTCGCTCCGAACACGAGCAGCAGGACGATGAGCAGGAAGGCGATGTGGAGTGGATTGTCGAGTCCCATG
>JBKQHH010000112.1:0-5245 GCA_052148875.1 Solirubrobacteraceae bacterium | reverse complement strand
CGAGTCCTTGAACTCGCGCATGCCGGTGCCGACCGAGCGGCCGATCTCCGGGAGGCGCCTCGCTCCGAACACGAGCAGCAGGACGATGAGCAGGAAGGCGATGTGGAGTGGATTGTCGAGTCCCATGGCTTCCAGTCTACGCCTTTTCGCTCGCGTCCCCGTCCACTCGTTCGGCCGGTGGCGGCGAACCGCCCTCGCGCAGCGCCCTGTGGACGAGCTGCGCGGCGACGATCACCATCAGCGCGGCGAACGCGTCGCGCAGGAGCGCGCCGGAGAGGGCGTTTGCGAGCGCGACCCCCGCGGCGGCGCCGACGACGGAGAGCAGACCCAGCAGCAGCGCGTCGTGGCGCACGACGTTGCCGTAGCGGTCGTGCCTGAAGGTCCCGACGATCGCCACGGGCACGATCGCCAGCAGCGAGGTGGCCTCGGCCTGGTGCTGGCCGAGTCCCACGAACAGGACGAGCCCCGGCACGAACAGCACGCCGCCGCCCACGCCGAGCAGGCCGGCGATGACGCCGGCGGCCAGGCCGATGGCGATCGCGCCGATCATGCGATCGCGCCGCTTATCTGAGCACCAGCTCGACGGCGCTGGCGACGAGCACCGCCGCGAATAGCAGCGCGATCGCGCGCGAGTGCAGGCGCTGCTGCAGCCACGTGCCGATCAGCACGCCGCCGACGGCCGGCACCCCGACGAGCGCGGCGTCGAGCAGGCGCACGTTGCCGTACAGCCCCTGCGCGGCGGCGGCGAAGGCGGCGATGAACACGATCGCGGCGAGCGAGGTGGCGGTGGCGGCGCGCTCGCCGTAGCCGAGCCACAGGATCAGCAATGGCACGATCACGCTGCCGCCGCCGACGCCGAACAGGCCGCTGAAAAGCCCGGCCAGCGTGCCGATCGTCATCAGCCTCAGCGGGCGCCCCGGCGAGCGCCCTGCGGCCACTTGTGCGAGCGGACGGCCCGGCGCCCCAGACGTTGACACTGAGCGCCATACTAGACCCGTGTCACCAGCCGCGACGCTAGTGGAGGCGCTCGAGCCGATCCGCTCCGATCCCGCCCGCTCGGCCGTGCTGCTGGACATCGACGGCACGCTCGCGCCGATCGTGCGCCACGCGGCCGACGCGCACGTCCCCGAGGCCACACGCGGCCTGCTGATCGAGATCGCCCGCCGCTACCGGGTGGTCGGCTGCGTGAGCGGCCGACGCGCGAGCACCGCGCGCCAGATCGTCGCGATCGGGACGATCGCGTACGTCGGCAACCACGGCGGCGAGCTGCTGCGCCCGGGGGCGACCCGCCCGGAGGTGGACCCGGAGCTCGCGGCGTGGACGGCGCGCGTACGCGAGTTCGCCGCGCGCGCGTACACGAGCGAGCATCAGCGTCTGCGCGTGCGCAGCGAGGACAAGGACACGATCGCGGCGTTCCACTGGCGCGGGGCGCCCGACGAGGAGGCGGCCGCGCAGGCGGTGCACGAGATCGCGCGGCGCGCGCAGGAGGAGGGCTTCGCGGTGCACTGGGGGCGCAAGGTGCTCGAGGTGCGCCCGCCGGTGATGCTCGACAAGGGGCTCGGGATCGCCGCGCTGCTGCGTGGCGGCGAGGTCGGCGCGGCCGTGTACGTCGGCGACGACACGACCGACCTCGACGCGTTTCGCGGCCTGCGCTCGCTCGTCGAGTCGGGCAGCCTGTCGTGCGCGGTGTGCGTGGCGGTCAGCTCCGACGAAGCGCCTCCCGGCCTGGCCGCTGAGGCCGATCTGACGGTCGACGGTCCCGGCGGCGTGCGGGAGCTGCTCGAGGCGCTGCTGTAGCGCCGTGCGGTTCGTGGACTTCCTCAGGACAACCGTGCTGCTGAGCGCCGGCGCGGCGACGGCGCTGGCGGCGGTCACCGTGATCGCGGCGAGCGCGCGCTCGGACCCGCCGCTGGCGGAGGTCGCGGTCGGCTGGTGGCTGATCGCCTCGGCCGCCGGGCTGCGGCTGGGCAGGCACGCACAGACGAACCCACCGATCGCGCGCCTGCTGTCCGGCGCGCAGGCCAGCAGCTCGCTGCCCGAGCACCATCCGAGCGCGATCCTGCTCAACCGCCTGTGGCCGCTGGCGCTGTTCACGCTGTTGTCGGGCGGGCTCGCGTTCCTGGCACCTCAGATACCGGGCATCGCCGCCGGCTTCGCGATCATCTGGGCGCTCGCGTGGCGGCGCCAGGACGCGGCGGTGGCGGCGATCGAGGAGCGCGACGGAGTGTGCTTCTACGTGCGCCGCACCTCTCCCGTGCGGCCGATGTCGCTCGTGCGCACGCCTGGCTTCAAGGCCCTGCGCCCAGAGCGCGTCGACGGCGCCGTCACCTGAGGGCAAGGCACACGACCGTGGAATCACCCACCTGAGATGCGCCCGGCACGATCGGTCGACGTGCTGATCGTCTCGCTCGGCTCCACCGAAGGGCTGCGCACGGCCGACGCGGAGCTGCACGACTCGCTGGCGCGCGCGGGCGCGCGCGTGGCGGTCGTCCGTGCCAGCCCGCCCGCGCGGACGCGCACGCTGATGCTCACGGACCTCGCGTGGGCGTGGGAGGCGCGGGCGGCGGCGGCGCGCGTCCTCGCGCAGCTCGAGCGGGTGCCGCCGCGCGCGATCGTGTACTCGAGCACGACCGCCGCGCTGCTGTGGCCGCGCCCGGGCGCGATCCGCTTCGACGCCACCTCTGCGGGCAATCGGCCCGGGCGCCACGGGCTGTGGCAGCGCCCGCTCGAGCGGCGCAGGCTGGCGCGCGCGTCGCTGCTGCTGCCGTGGAGCGAGGGCGGGCTGAGCGAGGCGCCGCCGGCGGCGCGCCGCGGCGATCGCGCGCTGGTGCTGCCCGTGCCGGTCGAGGCCTCCGGAGCGCCCGAGCCGGAGCGGGACATCGCCGCGATCACGTACGCTGCCAACCCCGCGAAGAAGGGCCTCGACCGCGTGCTCGCCGCCTGGCGCGCCGTCCGCGACGAGCTGCCGCCGGGCGGATCGGACGAGCTGGTCGTGGCGGGGGCGTCGGCCAAGGAGCTCGAGCTGGCGGGGTTTCACGTCGGCGCTGAGGGCGGCGTGCGCGTCGTCGGCGCGCTCGCCTCGGCGGAGTACCGCGCGCTCGTGCGCCGCGCGCGCGTGTTCGTGTGCGCCCCCCGTCGCGAGGACTACGGGATCGCCCAGCTGGAGGCGCTCGCCGACGGCTGCGTGCTCGTCACCACGCCCGCGCCCGGGCCATACGCGGCTCTGCCGATCGCGCGCGAGCTGGACCCGAGCCTGGTCAGCGACGACCTCGAGGGCGCGCTGCGTGTCGCGCTGCTCGACCCGCCCGCCGGCTACGCCCTGCGCGCCCAGGAGGCGCTCGCGCCGTTCACGCGCGAGGCGGTAGACCGCGTGGTGGCCGACGAGGTGCTGCGGCGCCTGCTCGATCGCCAGCGGGCCTGAGCAGCGTCCTCAGCTCTCGCCACGGTCGCGTGTTGGCGACGTCCTCCTTGGTCAGCCACGCCCGCCGCGCGGTGGCGACGCCCCAGCGCATGTTGGCGAGCGTGGCGGTGCGGTGGGCGTCGGAGTCGATCACGATCGTCACGCCCGCCCGCGCGGCCGCCCGCGCGTGCACGTCGGAGAGGTCGCGGCGGTCGGGGTTGGCGTTGATCTCGAGCATCGTGCCGGTGCGCGCGGCGGCGGCGAAGACGGCGTCGAGGTCGATGGCGTAAGGCGCGCGCCGCTCGATCAGCCGGCCGGTGGGGTGGCCGATGGCGTCGACGAGCGGGTGCTCGACGGCGGCGATCACACGCTCGGTCATCTTCGGCTCGCCCATGCCAAACGATGTGTGCACGCTGGCGATCACCCAGTCGAGCTGGCCGAGCAGCTCGTCGTCGTAGTCGAGCGATCCGTCGGGCAGGATGTTGACCTCGCTGCCGGCCAGCAGCCGGATGCCGTCGATGCGCGCGTCGGCCTCCCGCACGAGCTCGATCTGGCGGCGCAGCCGCTCGGGCGAGACGTCGTTGCCGAAGCCGTGGCTGGCGGAGTGGTCGGTGATCGCCAGGTACTCGTAGCCGCGCTCGCGCGCCGCGAGCGCCATCTCCTCGATCGTGTCGTGCCCGTCGGAGGCGACGGTGTGGCTGTGCAGGTCGCCGCGGATGTCCGCCAGCTCGACCAGGCGCGGCAGCTCGCCCGCGCGCGCGGCCTCCAGCTCGCCCCGATTCTCGCGCAGCTCCGGCTGTATATAGGGGAGGCCCAGGCGCTCGTAGACCTCGTGCTCGGTGGGACAGGTTGCGGAGGCGCCGGTGGCGTCGTCGAGGATGCCGTACTCGGAGACGTGCAGGCCGCTGCGCACGGCGGCTTCGCGCAGCGCGGCGTTGTGCGCGCCGGAGCCGGTGAAGTGCTGCAGCAGGTTGCCGAACTGCGCCGGCTTGGCGATGCGCAGGTCGACGCCGATACCCGAGTGGGTGCGCGCCCTGGTGCCGGCCCTGCCGGCCGAGCTGACGCTCTCGATCTCCTCCAGCCTGGCGAGGCTCTTTGCGAGGATCTGGGGCCCACCCACCCGGGTGGTGGTGGCGATCAGGTCGATGTCCTTGACGCTGTCGGCCAGCCTGCGCGCGGATCCGGCGAGCTGCACGTGCGTCCCGGGCCCGCCGATCTGGATCAGGCCGACGGCGAGCGCCTCGCCGATCTCGATCGCGCGCGGCAGCACGATGCGCGGCGCGGTCCCCGCGTCGGGGTTGGCGTCGAGCTGGTCGAGCGACGCGAGCACGCTTTGCTCGAGCTTGGGGCCGAGCCCGCGCACCGTCCGTAGCCGCTGGGCGAGCGCCGCCTCGCGCAGCGCCTGCGGCGAGTCGACGCCGAGCTCTGAGTGCAGCAGCCGCGCGCGCTTGGGGCCGAGGCCGGGCAGGCGCGTGATCGCGACGAGGCCGGGCGGGAACTTCGCGCGCAGCTTCTCCGCCGCGGGGATCGTGCCGGTGGTGGCGAGCGCGAGGATCTTCTCCTGCAGCGTGTCGCCGATCCCCGACAGCTCCGTCGCGCGACCCTCGAGCGCCAGCGCCGCGACCGACACGGACGCCTCGCGCACGGCCTTCGCGGCGGTGCGGTAGGCGAGCACGCGGTAGGAGATCGCGCCGTCGAGCTCGTACAGGTCGCCCAGTTCCTCGAGCGCCTCGGCGATCGCGGCGTTGGACGGGTCCACTGCTCTAGGGTACCCGGGCCGATGCCCGGTGAGCCCTGGCTGATACTGCCGACGTACAACGAGGCCGAGAACGTGCAGGCGATCGT
>JBKQHH010000111.1:0-3967 GCA_052148875.1 Solirubrobacteraceae bacterium | reverse complement strand
GTGGGGAGGACGCGCCCGCGCTGGGAGAAGCGTCTCGCCTACGCTCCCGCCGTGCCCGCAGCGGGCGCCGGCTGCCACGCCGGCGGGTGTGGACCGCCGAGCGTCGGCACATCCGAGGGGTAGACCTCGTTGCCGTGGATCGCGTGATCGCCGATCTCCAGTTCCTCGTCGCTGAGACGCAACGGGATGAAGATGCCGACCACCTTCAGGATGATGAACGTAGCCACCGCGGTGTACGCGATCACCCATGCCGCGGCCTCCGCCTGCCATCGCAGCAGCGTCCAGCCGCCGCCCAGCAGCAGGCCCTCCACGCCCGGCAGGTTCGTCGCACCACCGCCCCCGGCCGCGTACTCGACGATCGCCGGATCGGCCAGCAGCCCGACCAGCAGACCGCCGAACAGGCCGGCGATGCCGTGCGTGTAGATGACCCCCAGGGTGTCGTCGACGTTCCTGAACGGCCGCACGCGGCTGAGGTAGCGGATCGCCATCCACACGATCGTCGCGTCGACGACGCCGATGATCATCGCGCCCCAGCCGTTCACGAACCCGGCCGCCGGCGTGATGCCGACGAGGCCCGTGATCATGCCGTTGACCGCGCCGATCATCGACGGCTTGTCGCGGTAGATGTAGTCCCACGCGATCCACACCATCATCGCGACCGCGGTGCACAGGTTGGTGTTGAGCACCGCCGCCGAGGCGTCCGCGCCGGCGTAGTAGGAGTCCCCGCCGTTGAACCCGTTCCAGCCGAGCCACAGCAGACCGGCGCCCACCGCCAGCATCAGCAGGTTGTTGGGCGCGTCGACCTCGCGATCTCGTTGCAATCGCGGCCCGATCACCGCCGCGAACACGAACCCTGAGATGCCCGCCGACAGGTGGATGACGTAACCGCCGGAGTAGTCCAGGGCGCCGTGCGCGGCGAAGTAGCCGCCGCCCCACAGCAGGAACGCGTTGACCGCGTACACGAACGTGATCCACAGCGCCACGTACGGGATCCACGCCTTGAAGTTGACGCGGCCCAGCACCGAGCCGAGCGCCAGGATCGGCGTGATCGCGGCGAACACGAACTGGAAGTACACGAGCGATGACTCCGGGAAGTGGAACGGCGGGCCGGTGGTGATCGACTGGATTTCAGCCTGGCCCTCCTCCGCTGTGTGGCTGAGCACGCTGCCCGGTTCACCGAGGAACGTCCCCAGGAAGCCTTTGGTCCCGAAGATGCCCGAGCCGCTGTGGGCGATCGGATGACCAAAGCCCATCTTGAACGCCCACAGGCACCACACGATCAGCGTCACGCAGAACGCCACGAACGTGAGCATCATCGCGTTGACCGACCAGCGCTTCTGCATGACGCCGCCGTACAGCACCGCGAGGCCCGGCAGGCTCATCAGCCCGACGAACGTCGCCGCGGTCATCTGCCATGCGTTGTCCCCCGCGTTCAACCAACTTGGGAATTGCAGCCAGGTCATGTGCCTCCGTTCCTACCGTTGTTTGCGATGGGCGAGCGCCTGCCCACGCAGGGCGGACGCCGCTCACCGATGACAGTCCCGGTATGAAATCCGGCATCTCCGAACCCGGGTAGGGCCATCCTGGCCAAC
Organism: Solirubrobacteraceae bacterium; assembly: GCA_052148875.1. Classification (GTDB taxonomy): domain Bacteria; phylum Actinomycetota; class Thermoleophilia; order Solirubrobacterales; family Solirubrobacteraceae; genus Palsa-744. Next base: position 2,375 of record JBKQHH010000111.1, on the reverse strand, counting down.
ACTTGACCCGGGGGTTTCGACATTTGTCTAGACGCCGCGTCAGCCCGCGGCGCGCGGCGCGGCGCGCGGATATCCGAGGCGCCTGCACTCCGCCCCGAGTTCCTGCGCGAACTCGCGGCTCGGGTTCGGCGCCGCGCACAGGGTCCTCGCCTGGGCGCCGCACTGGTGCACGCGCGCGACGCCCAGCGTGCTCGCGAAGGTCAGGTCGATGCAGTCCCTGCGCGCCGGCGCGCCGGTGGTGAGCGCGTAGGCGCCCAGCCCGATCAGCGCGAGCGCCACGCAGCTCAGCAGCACGGCGACGACCGTCTTCTCGCGCCGGCCCCAGCGCAGCGGCTCGGACAGCCGCCGCGACTGCTCGAACATGATCATCGCCGCGGGAAGGCTACTCCGCGGGCTTGAACGACAGCGCCGCCGAGTTGATGCAGTAGCGCTGGCCGTCCGGCCCGGGCCCGTCGTCGAACACGTGCCCCAGGTGCCCGCCGCAGGTGCGGCACACGACCTCCGTGCGGCGCATGAACAGGCTGTTGTCCGGGCGCAGCTCGACGGCCTCGGCGACCATCGGCTCGGTGAAGCTCGGCCAGCCGGTGCCCGAGTCGAACTTCTCCTCCGCGCTGAACAGCACCGACCCGCACGCCGCGCAGCGGTAGTCGCCGGACTCCTTGTTGTAGACGTACTCGCCCGTGAACGGCGGCTCGGTGCCCGCCTTGCGCAGCACGTCGTACTGCGCCGGCGTCAGCTGCTCGCGCCACTGCGCATCGGACTTCACGACCTTCGGCTCGCTCGCGGACACGCCTCCCTTTTTAGCAGCAGCCTCTCCGCGCTTGAACCCACCGCCGGCCGCGCCGAACATCGGGTGCCGGCGCCCCCGGGACCGGACGACCCCCGGGCCTCCTGCTATCGTGATCCTTACGTTCACGTCAAATTCCACAGATCCCGGCGGTCCGCCTGCTTCGCGCTTCGGCGTGGCGGCCGGGCACGCGAGCTACAAGTGGTGGGCGCTGTCGTGCACGAGCCTCGGCATGCTGCTCGCGGCGACCAACTCGGGGACGCTGATCATCGCGCTGCCCGACCTCGAGCGCTCGCTGCACGCGAGCCTGCTCGCGCTCGTGTGGGTGATCCTCGCCTACCTGATCGCCGCGACCGTGCTCGTGCTGATGGCCGGGCGCCTGAGCGACCTGTTCGGGCGCAAGCGCGCGTACGTGGGCGGCTTTCTCGTGTTCGCGCTCGCCTCGCTCGGCGCCGGCTTCTCCTCCGATGCGACCGTGCTGATCCTCTGGCGCGTGCTGCAGGGCATCGGCTCCTCGTTCCTGTTCGCCAACGCCGCCGCCCTCGTCACCGACGCCTTCCCCAAGGGGGAGCTCGGCCTCGCGATGGGCGCCAACACGATGGTCGCCGCCATCGGGCTGGTGCTCGGGCCCGTGCTCGGCGGCGCGCTCGTGGCGATCTCGTGGCACTGGGTGTTCTGGTTCAACGTGCCGTTCGCGCTCGCCGGCGCCACCTGGGGCGCGCTGATCCTGCGCGAGCTCGCCAAACCGGACTCCGTGCGCGGTTTCGACGTGCTCGGCACGAGCACGTTCGTGGTCGGGCTCACGGGCCTCGTGCTCGGCGTCTCGCGCGGCGGCCTCAGCGGCTGGAACGACACGATCGTGATCGCCGGTCTCGCGGCCGCCGCGGTGCTGCTGCCGCTGTGGGTGGCGATCGAGCGCCGCTCGAAGGCGCCGATGCTCGACCTGCAGATCTTCCGCAACCGCCTGTTCGCCGCCGCCAGCGCCGCCGCGTTCATCAACGGCCTCGCCCGCTTCGCGCTGATGTTCCTGTTCGTCTTCTACTTCCAGGGCGCCCAGGGCGACTCGCCGATCGACGCCGGCATCAAGCTGATCCCGCTCGCGCTCGGCATGCTCGTCGCCTCGCCGATCGCCGGCGTCTACGCCGACCGCCACGGCTCGCGCACGCTCGCCGCGCTCGGCATGCTCGTCAGCGCAGCCGGCCTCGCCGCGATGACCACGCTCGAGGTGCACTCCCCCTACTGGCAGAGCGCGCTGTGGCTGGCGCTCGTGGGCGTCGGCTCGGGCATGTTCAACAGCCCCAACACGGCGGCCATGATGGGCGTCGTCCCGGCCCACCGCCGCGGGATCGCCGCCGGCGCAAGGACGCTGCTGCAGAACACCGGCGCGGTGCTGTCGATCGCGTTCGTGCTCGCGATCATCACCTCGGCGGTTCCCAAAGCGACGCTGTTCGCGGTCTTCTCGGGTCTCGCCAAAGGGCTTTCCGCAGAGAAGCTCGCGCCGTTCATCGCCAACATGCACACGGCTCTGTGGGTGCTAGCGGCGATCTCGTTCCTCGGCATGTTCGTGTGCCTGCTGCGCCCGCGCCAC
>JBKQHH010000110.1:0-8681 GCA_052148875.1 Solirubrobacteraceae bacterium | reverse complement strand
GCGAGGTCGAGCGCCGCGGACTCATATGCCCAGGTGCGGTAGCGCTGCGACACCTCTCGCTGCGGCGGCTCGGGGAACAGCCCGAGCCCGGCGAGGTGCGCACAGAAGGAGGCCACCGTGAAGCGCCCCGCGAGCGGCAGCTTGGGGCCGGCGTTCTGCAGGATCTCCTGGTCGATCGCGTCGTAGGTGACGTCCTCGCCGAGGCCCTCCTCGCCGGCGCCGCGCAGCCGGATGACGGTGCTCTTGCGCTCGAACTCGCTCGACACCGTCGCCTGCAGCGGCTCGAGCGCGTAGTCCTCGATCTCCACCTCCAGGCCCGCGAGCGTGTCCCACGTGCTCATGCGCGGGCGTCCGTCGTCCGCTCGCCCGGCTGCCGCCGCGTCACGCCCCGGCCTCCCGTTCCAGCCGGCTGACGAGCTCGTCCAGGCGCAGCTCCTCGAGCGCGTCGCCGACCGCCGCGAGCTGGCTCGCGCACAGCTCGATCAGCGTCTTGCCCTCGCTGACGAGCGCCAGCGTCTCGTCGAGGCTCGCCTCGCCCGAGTCCAGCCGCCGGATGATCTCATCGACGCGCGCCGCCGCCGTCTCGTAGGTCTGCGCCGGCCCGGCCGATGGCCCGGCTCCCCGTGCGGTCGCCGCCTCCTCGACGGGCGTGGCCTCGCGCGGGGGCTCGCTCATCGCTCGAGGATCCTCGCGGGCAGCGAGCCGTCGGCGAAGCGCAGCCGCAGCTCGCCCGCCTCGCGCGCGCCCGCGGCGGTGACGATCGGATCGCCGCCAGCCGACTGCGCGAGCACGTAGCCGCGCTCGAGCGTGCGCTGCGGGTCGTGGCCCGCGAGCGCGAGCGCCAGCTGCGCCAGCTCGCGCGGACGGCGCTCGCGGCAGTCCAGCAGGAACGACGCGGCCTTGCGCTCGAGCACCACCGCGCGCCGCTCGGTCACGCGCCGCTCGGACTCGGCGCGCCGCCGCGAGCCCGCGCGGATCTCGCGCAGCTGCTGGTGCAGGCGAACGCGCTGGCGATCGAGATGCGCGGCGGGCGCGCGCGAGAGCGTCGCGAGCAGGCGCGCACGTGTGAGCACCGCCCGCCGGCCGTGGTCGCGCAGGCGCGCGGCGGCCGCCGCCTGCTCGGCGCGGGCGCGCGCGCAGTCCACGCGCACGGCCGCCTCGGCGGCGTGGGTGGGGGTCGAGCAGCTGACGGCGGCGACGTCGTCGAGCAGCGTGCGATCGGTGTGATGGCCGACCGAGGCGATCACGGGCACGCCCAGCAGCGCGACGGTGCGGCAGAGGGTCTCGTCGCAGAAGCACAGCAGGTCGGCCAGCGAGCCGCCGCCGCGCGCGACGATCGCGACCTCGACGCCGGCCACCGCCACGAGCTCGCCGAGCGCGCGCACGATCGCGGGCGCGGCATGGCGGTCCTGCACGGGGGCGAAGCCCCACACCAGGCGCCCCGCCCAGCCGCGGCGCGCGAGCGCCGCGAGCACGTCGTCGCGAGCCTTGCCGCCCTCGCCGGTGATCACGCCGATCGTGCGCGGCAGCACGGGCCTGGCCAGGAGCTTCTGGGTGTCGAGCAGCCCCTCGGCGTCGAGCTGCTTGCGCAGCCGCTCGATCCGTGCGAGCAGGTCTCCGTCGCCGGCGAGGCGCAGATCGAGCACCGAGAAGGAGAAGCCGGGGGAGGATGTCGCGCTCCCGGGGTAGTAGTCGCAGCCGCCGGCAACGACCACCTGCATCCCCTCCTCTGGCTGGCCCGCGCGGGCGACCATCGCGTCCCAGTCGCCGCGCCAGGCGGCGCACGGGATCGCGCCGCCGGCGTCGCGCAGCTCGAAGTACACCCGCGCGCGCGACGGGCGCAGGTTGACGAGCTCTCCCATCAGCTGCACGCGCGCGAACGAGCGCAGCTTCGAGCGCAGCGCGGCGGCGTACTCGCCGACCGGATATGGACCGGGCAGGCCGCTGTCCGGGATGCCCGCCGCGGGCGGCGGGGCGGGGGAGGCGGACGTGGACACGCAACGCAGCATAGGCGCTAGCATCGACGTCGATGCACCGCTGCGAACTCCGGCCTGGCTCCTAACCGACCCCCGTGGCGAAGCGCAACACCGGGCGGCGCGGACGCTCGCGCAAGCGCCGGCCGAGCCCGCAGGGAGCGCGGGAGGCCTCGCCGCGCGGCACGCCCGCTGCCCGCCCCTCCGAGCGCGCCGCGCGCGCCCTGGGCGAGCTGAAGGCCGCGGGCGAGCGCCCGCGGGCCCCGTGGCATCCGCTGCCGCTGTCGGAGCTGCTGATCTTCGTCGGCGCGATCGGCGCCGTGGTGGCGTACCTGAGGGGCCTCGAACACAACGGGGCGCTGCTCGGAGCGGCGATCGGCGCCGTCGTGATCGGCACCGTCGAGGTCACGCTGCGCGAGCACCTGAGCGGCTTTCGCTCGCACACGATCATGCTGTCGGTGCTCCCGGCGATCGTGTTCCACTCGGCGGTCGTGCTGGCGGTGCTCGCGATCGCGAACCGCGCGCCGAGCTGGCTGAGCATCGCGCTGCTGCCGATCGACGTGGCGCTGGTCGTCGTCTGCTTCAAACTGCTGCGCGCCCGCTACGCGGACGCCCGCCGCGAGCGAACGTTCGCCGGCCTGCGCTGAGAGTCCGTCAGGCCTCGCCGGGCGCGGAGGCGGCGAGATTGAGCGAGGGCAGCGGGCGCTCGCCCTCGGCGGCGCCCTCGCCGCGAGTCTCGCCGTCGTAGCCGAGCCGCTGCAGCCGCGCGATCTCACGCTCGCCTTCCACGCGCGCCGGATGATCGGCCGGCAGATCGGCGATCAGGTTGGCGATGCGGTTGCGCAGCTGCAGCGCGAAGTGCGGGGTCGAGGCGCCCATCAGCTGGCGCACGTCCTCGACGCTCACGTCGTGGGCGCTCGCCTTGCGGCTGAGACGGCGGGGGTCCTCGGCTTGACTCAATTTCGCCTCTGTGCGATCGATCGTGCGACTTTCGGGACCGACACTATTCCACTTGCGAGACCGACGATTCTTCGGAGGCGTGCGCCTGCGGGCGGATCTCCAGGACGGAGTCGATTTCAGCCTGGACGACCGCGGAGATCGCTCCTTCGTCGCCGATCAGCCAGCCGTGATTGTAGGAGCCTCGCACGGGCGGGAACTGCGGGGCGCTGTACGCGGGCTGGATGTCGGTCAGGTACTTGGCGAGCGCGGGCGGTATCCGGGACGCGCTCGCGAGCAGCAGCAGCGGCCCGTAGTCGCCGGTCGCCGACAGCAGCGCCGACGCCGGGGCGTCGAGCGGACGCGTGGCGTTCGCGAACACGAGGCCGTGGCCGGGTTCTTTGACCCCCCAGCCGAACGTGCCGTCGGTGAAGCGCGCGACTTCGATCGCGTTCTGCACCGCTTCTTCGCCAGGGGCGGGGGTGGCTGCGCTCGCGATCGGCTTGACCGCGCCGAAGTTGCGCAGCTCATCGAGCGTGTGGTGGCCGACGGCGGCGCCGTCGATCACGTAGATCGACGGCTTGTGCAGGGTGGCGAGCACGGCGGCCGTCTGCGCCGGAACCCGCGCGCGCGTCACGAACAGGATCGGGGCGCCGCTCTCGGCGGCGAGGCCCGCGGCGGGCATCGCCAGCGCCGGGGCGGCGTCGGCGGCGAGCACGATCACCTGGTTCGGGGCGCTGGCGCCGTCGAGCGTGGCCACCAGCCGCTCGACGCCGGCGGCGGTGACCGTGGGCACGCCCACGCGGACGGTACGCGTCAGGTAGCCGTCGGGCAGCGCCGCGGCGGTGCCGATCCGGATCACCTGCGCGCCGCCCAGGGCCGGCGCTCCCAGCGGGTGCATCGCTTCGAGCGTCTCGCGGCTGACCGCGGGGAGCGTGTCGCCTTCGCTGTACAGGATCGGGGCGCCGGTCGGAGCGCTCGAGAGGACGGAGGCCGCGAGCGCGGGCAGCCAGTCGCGCTCGTCGACGAGCACGACCGCCAGCGGTCGCGTCGCCGCCGTGAGACCGGGGTACACGGCGCGCGCGACCGCGGCGGCGTCCGCCGCGGCGTCGGAGCCGCCCAGGCGGGTGGTGTTGCGCGTGGCCACGCTGACCGCTCCCTGGGCGGCCACCGGCGCGAGCGAGCGCGCCGAGCCGGTGCCGCTGGGCTGTTCGGCGGATCCGCCCTTGCCGCAGCCGGCCAGGCCCGCGGCGGCGAGCACCATCACGGTCAGAAGCGGTCCTCGCGCGAAGGTGCGCATGGCCGGCACACTAGCGATCGCGCAAAAAGCTCGGCATTTGCGGGAAAACCTGCGAAAAGCTATGCATCCCCTGCAAGCGTCCTTGCACTCTGCTAGCGTGCCCGCCCGAATGCCGAGTCCTTGACCAGGTGTCGAGGAACGGGGGACCCAAGTTGTTGGGGCGAATCCCACGGTAACCGTGAGAAGCGCAGGCTCTTTCAGCGCTAGCCCGTCAGCTAACCCCGCAGGCCGACGAAAGAGGTTGTTGTTTTGCGGGTACGTACCCTCAGCGCGGTTATCTGCAGCCTGTTGATTGCGTCAGTCGGCGCGGTCGACGCCTCCAGCGCGCTGGCCGGCGGAACCGGCGGGGTCGCCGCCGTGGAACCCTCGACCACGAAGACCAAGCCGGCCGCGCCGATCCACCTGGCGCCCATAACAGCCAAGACCCCCAACATCACGTACAAGGGGCCGGTCTACGAGAAGACGGCGACCGGCGAAATCGTCCCGTATGTGGCGCCCGCGAAAGCCAGCACCACGACCGGCACGGCCGCCAGCAGCACCGGCGGCAGCATCGCAGTGTCGAGCGAACCGGCCGCGGGCGCTCTCGCGACGAGCATTCCCGGCGAACTGACGACCGGCGACGGCATGACCTCCGCGACGGGCCCGACACTGCGGCCCGAGCTGCTGGTCCCCGGCACCACCGCGCGCTTCGTCGACGGCCTTGCCGCCGCCCCGGAGGGGGTCCCGGCGGCCATCCAGGAGATCATCTGGGCCGGCAACGAGCTGATCGGACTGCCGTACATCTACGGCGGCGGCCACGCCTCGTTCATCTCGCCCGGCTATGACTGCTCCGGCACGGTGTCCTTCGCCCTCCATGGCGCCACCCTGCTGGCCGCCCCGGAGGACTCCTCCGAATTCGAGGTCTGGGGGTCGCACGGGGCGGGACGCTGGGTGGCCATCTTCGCCAACGCCGGCCACGCCTACATGACCGTGGCGGGCCTGCGACTGGACACCAGCCCCGCGGAAGACCCAGCCAACCTGGAGGGCCCGCGCTGGCGCCCGCTGCGCCAGTCGAACGCGGGATTCACGGTTCGCCACCCGCTCGGTCTCTGACGCGGCTCGGCTCGCGCTCCGACGGCTGGCCGCAGGCGACGCTCTCCGGTCAGCTACGCTTGATGGTGTTGGCCGAGCTCAGGTCGGTCGCCTCGTGGAAAAGCAATAGGAGGATCAGATGGCCGGGTTGACTGGGCGCATGTCTACCGTTGTGAAGGCGAAGGTCTCCAAGCTGCTGGATCGTGCCGAAGATCCGGCCGAGACGCTGGACTACAGCTACCAGAAGCAGGTCGAACAGCTGCAGAACGTCAAGAAGGGCATCGCCGACGTGGTGACCGCCAAGAAGCGCCTGCAGATGCAGGAGAGCACGCTGCAGCAGAGCGTCGTCAAGCTCGACACGCAGGCCCGCCAGGCGCTCTCCGCCGGCCAGGAGGACCTGGCCAGGGCGGCGCTCGAACGCAAGAACGTCGCCCAGACCGAGCTGCAGGGGCTCGACACCCAGGTCGCCGAACTCGAAGACCAGCAGCAGAAGCTGACCGACTCCGAGCAGAAACTGCGCGCGAAGATCGAAGCGTTCCGCACCAAGAAGGAGGTCATCAAGGCCCAGTACTCGGCCGCCGAGGCCCAGGTGCGGATCTCCGAGGCGGCCACCGGCGTCGGCGAGCAGATGGCCGACGTGGGACTGGCGATGCAGCGGGCGGTCGACAAGACCGAAAACATGAAAGCGCGCGCCGACGCGGTCTCCGAGCTGGAAGCCGCGGGCACGTTCGAAGACATCACCCAGCTGGGAGGCGGCGAAGACGACATCGACCGCCAGCTCAAGCAGCTCTCGAGCCAGCCCGCCGTCGACAGCGAGCTGGAGAAGATGAAGAGCGAACTCGGCCAGCCCGCCGCCGCGCCGCAGATCGCCGCGAGCGCAGACGCCGGCGAGGCGCCGCCCGCGGCGCCGGAGGAGGCTCAGCCGAGCGAGAGCGGCGGGCAGGCATGATCGTCCGCATCTCGGGCGAGGGCCAGTACCGGCTCGCCGACAGCGACGCGCAGCGCCTGAACGAGCTCGAGAACGGCGTCGTCGCGATCGTCGAGGGAGGCGCCGAGGACGGTTTCGGAAACGCCTTCGGCGCTCTGCTGGACTACGTGCGCGCGCACGGCACGGTCCTCGGCGACGACGAGCTGGAGACCTCCGACGTGATCATCCCGCCCGCCGACATCAGCTTCGAGGAGGCCAGCCGGGAGTTCACCGGCGAGGGCCTGATCCCGGACTAGTCACCGGTGCGCGGCGCGCTGCAAGGCGAGCGGTGCGACAGCAGGCAAGCGAGCAGGTATCTCTCGGGACTGGGCGTATTTAACGACGCTGATATTTCGGATGATAATACCAATCAGCAGAATTCTTCGTCGTGTCGCAATCAATCGCACGTCGCTCGCTCAGCATCGCAATCGTGGTCCTCGCATGCGTGTGCGTCGGAGCGCGGTTCGCAAGCCTGCCTACCTCCGCCACGAATGCCGGTGAGCGCGTAAGGCTCCTGCTCGCGAACAGCATGCATGGCGTCCCCGCCGCCCAGAGGCGGCGTACCGGCGCGTCGAAAGCGAAGGCGAAGCACGAACTCAGGGGGCCGCCCGGGGCCACAGGACCCGCCGGCCCAGCCGGCCCGCAGGGCAGTGAGGGCCCTCAGGGCAACGAGGGCCCCCCGGGCGCCACCGGCGCAGCCGGCGCACAAGGTTCACAGGGCGAAAGGGGCGCAACCGGACTCCAGGGCCAGGAAGGCGCCAAAGGTGCCACTGGCGCCGCCGGGCCGGAGGGCAAAGAAGGCTTGCAGGGCGTCAAAGGCGAAGCCGGCGCCGCCGGGCCCGCCGGCAAAGAAGGCGCGCAGGGCATCCAGGGCGTCAAAGGCGAAACGGGCGCTGCTGGAGCCCAGGGCAAAGAAGGCAAAGCAGGCGCCGCGGGTGCGGTGGGTCCTGAAGGCAGAGAAGGCGCGACGGGCGCCCAAGGCCCGCAGGGGCCCCAGGGCGAAGAAGGCGCCACTGGAGCGGAAGGCAGGAAGGCAGAGAAGGCGCGACGGGCGCCGAAGGGCCGCAATCACCCGGTCCTGATCTCCCTGGCTCAGGCGGTTGAAAAAGGGCAGACGGACGAGGCGTTCGCTTTTTTGTTCGGTCACCGGACAGGCTCCTTTTCTGCCGCCCATGCGCTGGCCCACGGGTGAAAGATGCAGCGGCACATAATGAAAGACGCTGAGAATACCGCGCGACTTCAGGAATGAGATGAGTGCCTGGCGCTCCTCCAAGGACGGCATGACCAGGTAGTACATGTGGTAGGCCTGCTCGCAGTAGGCTGGCACGACGGGGCAGCCAATCCCGCGGTCCTGCGCCCAGGTTCGGAGGTTGTCATCGTAGCATTGCCAAGTGCGCTGGCGTCGCGCCTGGATGGCCTGCCATTCTTCCAACTGAGCGTAGAGGAAGGCCGCCAGGACGTCACTCATCACATAACTGGAACCAATGTCCACCCAGCTATATTTATCCACTTGTCCGCGAAAGAACTGCGTGCGATTGGTGCCCATTTCCCGAAGGATTTCGGCCCGTTCAATCAGGCGCTCGTCGTTGACGAGCAGCGCCCCGCCCTCGCCGCAGGTGATGTTTTTTGTTTCATGAAAACTTTGGGTGGCCAGGCAACCGAATGTGCCCAGCCAGCGGCCCCGGAATTTGCCGAACAACCCGTGGGCGTTGTCTTCCACGACCGACAAGCCGCGCCGGGCGGCAATCTCGCCAATGACGTCCATCTCGCAACCGACCCCGGAGTAATGCACCGGGACAACGGCCTTGGTGCGGGGGGAGATGAGGCCTTCGAGCTGCCGCTCGTCCAGATTGAGCGTATCGGGCCGGATATCGGCAAATACAATCCGCGCACCTCGCAGAGCGAAGGCATTGGCCGTGGACACGAAAGTAAAGGAGGGGACAATGACCTCGTCGCCGGGCTGCAAATCGAGAAGCAGAGCGCACAGTTCGAGGGCGTGAGTGCAGGAGGTGGTGACCATGGCCTTTGGCACGCCGAGCACTTGCTCCAAAAAAGCATCGCACTTTCTCGAGTAAGTTTTGTCTCCGGCGATCTGGCCGACGGTCATCGCGTGGAAAATGTGCTCCAGTTCCCGGCCCAGGAGGGAGGATTGGTTGAACGGGATGGGATGACTTTGGTCCATTTGATTCTGGTTCATAGTCCGGGCAGGGTTGCTAATCCGAAATCGGATACCACTTATGGTACCATATTTGCAGATCGTGGCTCAGAAAGCCGTGCTGCTGGTATAGACGCTGGGCCGGCAGATTGTTTCCCTGGGTAACGACGGTCACGGAAGGCACGCCTTGTGTCCTGAACCAGTCAATGGCGGCCAGAACCAGGTTTTTCCCAATGCCCTTGCGGCGAGCCTGCGGACTGACTCCGAGCAGGCCGATTT
>JBKQHH010000109.1:0-37179 GCA_052148875.1 Solirubrobacteraceae bacterium | reverse complement strand
CCGCGCATGCGCGGCCCGGCCAGTCGGCGCAAGCGCCGACAGGAACAACAGCAGAAAAACCGTATGGGCGGGCCGGGCCAGCGCGACATGCGCCGGTCGGAACCGCAAGAGCGATCGGCGCGCTGCTGCGCAAGGAGCTGCTGGTCGAGCTGCGCACGCTCGAGTCCGTGCCAGGCATGTCGCTGTTCGCGGTGACCACGTTCGTGGTCTTCCACTTCGCGCTCAACCGCGCCAGCGTCGAAGGCGACCTCGCGGCGGGGATCCTGTGGGTGACGCTGCTGTTCGCCGCGATCCTCGGCGTCAACCGGCTGTTCGTGGCGGACGCCGACCAGGGCGGCTTCGACGGCTTCCTGCTGGCGCCCGTCGACCGCAGCGCGATGTTCGTCGCCAAGGCGCTGACGCTGCTCGCGTTCCTGGTCGTGCTCGAGCTCGTGGCCGTGCCCGCGTTCGCGCTGCTGCTGCTCGGAGCGCCGCTCGGCCCGGCGCTGCCCGGGCTGCTGGCGACGCTCGCGCTCGGCGACCTCGGCGTGGCGGTGATCGGCACGCTCGTCGCGGCGATGGCCGTGCGCACCCGCGCGCGCGACCTGCTCGGGCCGCTGCTCGCGCTGCCGCTGTTCGTGCCGATCGTCATCGGCGGCGCGCGCGCGGTCTCGCCGCTGCTCGTGCAGTCGCACCCGGTGGCGCCAGCCGCGCGCTGGCTGCTGACCCTGGGCCTCTATGATCTGGTGTTCGGGCTGATCGCCTACGCCCTGTTCGACTTCCTCCTGGAGGACTGACGATGTACGGCAAGGGTCTGCGCACGCTGAGCATCTCCACGGCCGTCGCGATGGCGGTCTCGCTCGGCCTGGTCTTCTTCTACGCCCCGCTGGAAGCCGAACAGGGCTTCCTGCAGAAGATCTTCTACGTGCACGTGCCGCTGGCGATCATCGCGCTGTGCGGCTTCGTGCTCGGCGGCCTCTTGGCGATCCAGCACCTGCGCACGCGCGACCCGCGCTGGGACATGCGCTCCTACGTCGTGATCCACATGAGCCTGATCTTCGCCGTCGGCACGCTCGTCACCGGCTCGATCTGGGCCAAGGGCTCGTGGGGGCACTGGTGGGTGTGGAGCGAGCCGACGCTCGTATCGTTCCTGATCGTCTTCCTGCTGTACGCCACCTACCAGCCGCTGCGCTTCGCGATCGAGGACCCCGAGCGCCAGTCGCGCTACGCATCGGTGTTCGCGATCACCGCCGGCGCGTTCGTGCCGATGAACTTCATCGCCGTGCGCCTGTCCACCGCATACCTGCACCCGCGCGTGCTGGGCAGCACCTCGAACCTGCCGGGACCGATGGCGCTGACGTTCCTCGTCTCGCTGCTGGCGCTGGCGCTGCTGTTCGCGACGCTGTGCAAGTACGAGCTGACCGCCAAGCACACCCGCTCGCAGCTGCGCGCCCTGCGCAGGCGCCTGGCCGGCGAGACGGCCGGCGCGGGCGCACGGCCGCGCAGCGCCGCGCCCAGCCTGCACCACGCGACCACGGTGCCCGCGCGCGCCGCGGGAAGGTCGGCGCTGTGATGCTCGCGACGGCGCTCGGCGAGCTCCCCGCACTGCCGCTGCACACGGCCGGCAGGTACGTCGCGGGCGCCTACGTGGTGCTGTTCGCGCTGGTGCTGATCTACGTCGCGATCATGGCGATCCGCCTGAGCAGGATCGAGCGCGAGCTGGGCGAACTGCTGAGCATGTCCGAGCACTCCGCGGAGCCCGCGACGAGCGCGGCCGAGCCCTCCGACGGGCACATGCAGGACCCGCAGCGGGAGTCGACGCTCGCATGAGCGAGCTGCTGGCGCTCGGCATCTCGCACAAGACCGCGCCGGTGGCGCTGCGCGAACGCCTGGCGTTCAGCGAGCGCGAGGCGAGCGAGTTCGTGCGCGAGGCGACCGCCACCGCGGAGGTGCGCGAGGCGGTCGTGATCTCCACGTGCAACCGCACCGAGGTCTACCTGGTGGTGGGCGGGGTGGGCGGGGACCTGGTTAAGGCGGAGTCCGACGTCCTCGGCCTGCTCGCGCGCCGCGCGGAGATCCGCCCGACCGAGCTGGCCGACGCGATCTACTCGCCGCGCAACTGCGACGCCGCGCGCCAGCTGTACCGCGTGACGGCGGGCCTGGAGTCGATGATCCTCGGCGAGGCCGAGATCCAGGGCCAGGTCAGGCGCGCCCACGAGGCGGCGATGCGCGCCGGCTGCACGGGGCCGCTCTCCAACCGCCTGTTCGCGGCGGCGCTGACGACGGGCAAGCGCGTGCGCTCTGAGACCGGCATCGGCTCCAGCCGCGTGAGCGTCCCGTCGGTGGCCGTCGATCTGGCGCTGAGCGTGCTCGGCGGCCTGGAGGACCGTCACGTGGTGATCCTCGGCGCGGGCGAGACGAGCGAGCTGACCGCGCGCGCGCTCGCCGAGCAGGGCGCGGGCACGATGTTCGTCGCCAACCGCCACGCCGACCGCGCGCTCAGCCTCGCGCAGCGCTTCGGCGGATCGGTCGTCGGACTGGACAAACTGCCCGACCAGCTGGTGCAGGCCGACATCGTCCTGTGCTCGACCGCCTCTCCCCATCCGATCGTCGGGCGCGAGGAGCTCGAGCTGGTGATGCACGAGCGCAATGCCCTGAACGGCACAGGCGGGCGGGCGCTGCTGATCATCGACATCGCCGTCCCGCGCGACGTCGACCCCGCGTGCGCCGAGCTCGAGGGCGTGAGCCTGTACGACATCGACGACCTGCAGGCTGTCGTCTCGCGCAACCTCAGCACGCGCGCGGAGGAGACCCCGCAGGCGCTCGAGATCGTCGAGGAGGAGATCCACCGCTTCGCCCGCTGGCTCGGCCAGCTCGACGCACTGCCCACCGTCAGCGCGCTGCGCACGCACGGCAGCGACATCGTCGAGCAGGTGCTCGCCGAGAACTCGGAGCGCTGGGAGTCCGCCTCCGAGCGCGACCTCGCGCGCGTCGAGGCGGTCGCGCGGGCGGTCATGAGCCGCCTGCTGCACGAGCCGACCATCCGCCTGCGCAGCCTCAGCGAAGACCGCGGCCACGCGAGCCTCGAGCTTGTGCGCGAGCTGTTTGGGCTGCGCACCGACGCGCCGGCGCAGGGGCCGCAGCAGGCGGCGAGCGAGCTGGCGGAGGTCCACGACCTGCCCGCCCGCGCCGCGGAGGGCGCTCCCTCCACCGCGCGCCGCCGGCGATCCCATTGATAGCCCGCCCGCGCCGCGCGCCCCGCTGATGCGGATCGGGACGCGAGGCAGCGCGCTCGCGTTGGCCCAGGCCGATCTGATCGCCGAGCTGTTGCAGGCCGGTGGGCACGCGCACTGCGAGATCGTCCCGATCGTGACCGGCGGCGACCGCGGCGCGCCCGGCGGGGACAAGTCCCGCTGGGTTGCCGAGCTCGACGACGCGCTGAGCGCCGGCGAGATCGACCTGGCGGTGCACTCCGCCAAGGACGTTCCCGGCGAGCTCGCCGAGGGCCTGGCGCTGCACGGCGCCCCGGCGCGCGCGGCCGCCGAGGACGTCCTCTGCGGGGCGGCGGGGCTCGACGAGCTTCCCGGCGGCGCGCGCGTGGGGACAAGCAGCATCCGCCGCCTGGCGCAGCTGCGCGCCGTACGCGAGGACCTCGACGTGGTGGCGATCCGCGGCAACGTCGACACGCGCCTGCGCAAGCTAGCCGACCCCGACGAGGGCCTGCGGGCGATCGTGCTCGCGCGCGCCGGGCTGCAGCGGCTGGGGCGCGAGTCCGAGGCCGGCGGCGTGCTCGACGCCGAGCGCTTCGTGCCCGCGCCGGGACAGGGAGTCATCGCGCTCGAGGGTCGCGCCGATGACACGGCCACGCGCGAGGCGGCGCAGGCGATCACCGACGAGGACGCGTTCGCGTGCCTGCTCGCCGAGCGCGCGCTCGCGCGTGAGCTGGGAGCCAGCTGCCACACGCCGCTCGGCGCTTACGCCGTGCCCGCCGGCTGCGGCTGTCTGCAGCTGCGCGCCTGGGTGGGCCTGCCCGACGGCTCCGCGTGGGTCAGCGACGAGCTGCTCGGCGGCTTCTACGACCCCGAGGCGCTCGGGCGCAGGGTGGCCGAGCGGCTGCGGCTCGCCGGGGCGGGGGAGCTGCTGCGACAGGCCGACGAGATGGCGGCCACCGGATAGCGCGCCGCCTCAGGTGTGAGACTCGCCGCGCGCATGTGTGTTGCGTTGTGTGCTAACTTGTGGCCATGCGATTGCACATAAGCCTCGATGACGACCTCGTCGAGCAGCTCGACAGACACGTCGGCAGGCGACGTCGCAGCACGTTCATCGGTGAAACGCTGCGCCGCGCACTCGACGACGAGCGGCGCTGGGAAGACATCGAGGCCGGCCTCGGAGCGCTCTCCGACGAGGGGCACGACTGGGACGCCGATCCTGCCGACTGGGTCAGGGCGCAGCGTCGCAGCGACCCGACTCGTGTCGGTTAGCCGTCCCGCCGGCGGCTGTTCGGGCGGATAACCAGGTATTGCCCCTTCTGCTTGACACCACCGTCCTTGTGGATGCCCTGCGCGGGCGGGATGCCGCCAAGCGACTCCGCGGCCTTCACGAGACCAGGGATGTCCCGTGGATCTGCGCGGTGAACGTCGAGGAGGTGATGCGCGGCATACGCGAGCACGAGCGGGAGGCCACCGTGCGACTGCTGCGGGGCCTGCATCTCGCGCCCCTCGGGCGGGTGGAGGGCGCACGCGCGGGTGACTGGCGCAGGGACTTCGCGGGCAAGGGGATCACGCTGTCGCAGGCCGACTGCCTGATCGCAGCCGCCGCCGTCGGCGTCCGCGCACGCCTGGCAACGGGGAACCCGAAGGATTTCCCAATGCCAGAGCTCGAAGTCGAACACTGGCCGGTCGGAGCGTGAGCGGCCGCGTGTACCTCGTCGGCGCCGGCCCCGGCGACCCGGGCCTGCTGACGGCGCGGGCGCTGGAGCTGATCGCGGCGGCGGACGTGATCCTGTACGACCGCCTGATCCCGAGCGCGGCGCTCGACGACGCGCGCGCGGACGCGGAGCTGCTGTTCGTCGGCAAGGAGGGCGGAGGGCCGTCCGTTCCCCAGGAGCAGACCGAGGCGCTGATGATCGAACGCGCGCAGGCCGGCAGCACGGTCGTGCGCCTGAAGGGCGGAGATCCGTTCGTGTTCGGGCGCGGCGGCGAGGAGGCGCTCGCCCTGCGCGCCGCGGGCATCCCCTTCGAGGTCGTGCCCGGGGTCACGGCGGGCGTGGCCGCGAGCGCGTACGCGGGCATCCCCGTCACCCACCGCGGCCTGGCGAGCGCGGTGGCGCTCGTGACCGGTCACGCCCGGGAAGACACGCGCGACGCCGCGGGCGAGCCCACGCCCGAGGAGGAAGGCGGGATCGACTGGCCGGCGCTCGCGGCGTTCCCGGGCACGCTCGTGTTCTACATGGGCGTCCGCCGGCTGCCCGACATCGCGGCGTCGCTGATCGCCGGCGGCCGTCCCGGCTCGCAGGCGGTGGCCGTGGTGGAAGCGGGGACGCTACCCGGGCAGCGCACCGTGACGGGCACCCTGGAGACGATCGCCGAGGCGGTCGAGCGGGAGGGCGTGCGCCCCCCGTCGATCACCGTCGTCGGACCGGTGGCGGCGCTCGCCGAGGAGCTCGCGTGGCTGGACCCGCGACCCCTCGCCGGGCTGACCGTGGCGGTCACGCGCGCGCGCGCCCAGGCCAGCGGCCTCGCGCGGCGCCTGGAAGCGCTCGGCGCGAGCGTGATCCAGGCGCCCGTCATCCGCGTGCAGGGGGTATCGGATCCCGCCCACTCCCCGGCGCTCGACCCCACGCCGTACGACCTCATCTGCGTGACCAGCGCCAACGGCGTGGCGGGACTGTTCGAACGCCTCGATGACGGAACCCACCCGCCCGGGGACTCCCGCTCGCTCGCCGGGGCGACGGTCGCGGCGATCGGGCCCGGTACCGCGCGCGCGTTGGCCGAGCGCGGGATCGTCGCGGACGTGGTGCCCGAGCGCTCCGTCGCGGAGTCGCTGGTGGCGGCCCTCGCCGAGGTGCCCGTGACGCGCGCGCTGATCGCGACCGCCCGCGAGGCGCGCGACGTGCTCCCCGAAGCCCTGCGCGCGCGGGGCGCCGAGGTCGACGTGCTGGCGCTGTACGAGACCGTCGCCGAGCCGCTCTCGCCGCGGACGCTGCAGGCGGTGCGTGCGGCCGACTACATCACCTTCACGTCGTCCTCGACCGTGAGCTTCTTCCTGGACGCGGCAGGCGAGGAGGGGGGGGGCATCTCGGCGGACACGCGCGTCGTCTCGATCGGGCCGGTGACGAGCGCGACGCTGCGCGAGCACGGCCTGGAGCCGGACGTCGAGGCCGATCGGTACGACGTCGAGGGTATGATCGCCGCCCTGCTCGCCGACGCGGCGGCTCGCGCAAACGATGGCCGATAGAGCGCTCCCACCCGTCATCACGTTCCTCTCCGACTACGGCCTGCTCGACGAGTTCGTCGGCGTGTGCCACGGCGTGATCGCGCGCCGCTGCCCGGACGCGCGGGTGATCGACCTGACCCACGCGATCCCCCGCCACGACGTGCGCTCGGGGGCGATCGTGCTGCGCTCGGCGCTCCCGTTCCTGCCCGCGGGAGTCCACCTGGCGATCGTCGACCCCGGGGTCAGCGCCGTCGGCAGGCACGCGCGCCGCGCCGTCGCCTTCCGCACGGTCGAGCAGGACCACGTGCTCGTCGGACCCGACAACGGTCTGCTGATGCCCGCCGCCGAGCGCCTGGGCGGGGTGGCCGAGGCGGTCGACATCGGCCATTCGAACGAGCGCCTGGAGCCGGTGTCGCGCACGTTCCACGGCCGCGACATCTTCGCGCCGGTCGCCGCCGCGCTGGCCGCCGGGGCGCCGCTCAGCGCCGTCGGCGACCCGCTGCCCGTGGAGCAGCTGCGCCGCTTCGGGCTGTCCTCGGCTCACATCAGCGACGGCGTCCTCACCGTGCACGTGCTGCGCAGCGACACGTTCGGCAACCTGATCCTCGACGCCGGCGAGGAGCAGCTGCTTGAGCTGGGCGTGATGCCGGGCGACACGCTGACGATCAGCCACGCGGGCGCGATCCGCACCGCGCGCTACGCCGCGACGTTCGCCGAGGTGACCCCCGGCGAGCTCCTGATCTACGAGGACGCCACGCGCATGGTGGCGCTCGCCGTCAACCGCGGCTCGGCCGCCGAGCTGCTCGGCGCGGGCGCGGACGCCGAGCTCACAGTGCGCCCGGCGTGAGCGGTTCTCCGCCTCCTCGAGCCACACAGACCTCCACGAGCATCGGCCATCCGCGGCTGCACCTGCGCCGCACCGGCTCGACCAACGAGCGCGCACGCGAGCTCGCGTTCGCGGGCGCCCCGCACGGAACGCTCGTCACCGCCTCCGAGCAGACGGCCGGGCGCGGACGCCAGGGCCGGCGCTGGTCGGCGCCCGCGGGGAGCTCGCTGCTGATGTCGCTGCTGCTGCGCGACCCGCCGCCGCTGCTGCCGCTGATCGCCGCCGTGGCCGTGTGCGACGTCGCGGGAGCGCGCGCGCGGATCAAGTGGCCCAACGACGTCGTCGTCGCATCGTCCCCGGAGGGGGAAACAGCCGCCGGTGGCGCCGGGGCGGGCGCCGGCATGGGACTGGCCAAGCTCGCGGGCATCCTCGTCGAGGGCCGGCCCTACCCTGAGGGGCACAGGCAGCAGAGCTGGGCGGTGCTCGGGATCGGCTTGAACGTCGCCGTGCGCCTCGATCAGCTGCCCGCCGAGCTGCGCCCGCGCGCGGCCGGCGGCACGTCTTTCGGCGCCGGCCTGCCGGCGGCGACGCTCGGGCTCGAGCCCGCGGACGTCGAGCCGATGCTCGCGCGGCTGATCGTCGCGCTCGAGCGGCGGCTGGCCGAGCCGGCCGACGCGACGCTGCAGGCGTGGCGTGCCCGCGACGCGCTGCGCGGACGCGAGGTCGCGTGGGCGCAGGGGCACGGGCGCGCGGAGGGCATCGACGGAAACGGGCGGCTGATCGTCGCGCTGGCGGACGGCGGGCGCACGGCGCTCGGCGCCGGTGAGGTCCACCTGCGGCAGATCGGCTGACGGGCGCGGATCGCCCGGCGACGGCTGCCGCTCCGCGGGCTGGCGGCCCTACGCCGGGTGCTGGTCGAGCGCGTCGCGCACGTCGCGGCGCAGCTCCGCGTCGGCGACGGCCTGCACCGGTGCCGCGTCCCGCTCGCGCCCGTCCCTCGCCGCCGTCGGCTGGGCGTTCGGGCGCGATCCGTTGGCGGCGCCCTTGACGCCCTTGCGCCTGCGCCGGGTGTTGCGGGCGCGGCGTTTGGGGAAGTTGCGCAGCAGCTCGCGGGCCAGCGCGGGGGGCTTGCGCGCCATGCGCGTGCGCGCCCCGCGCAGGGCCTCCTCGGCCTCCGGGGTGTGGGCCAGCGCGGCCGCGAGCAGCGCGGCGGCCAGGCGCCGGTCCTGCTTGCGGGCCGCATGGATCAGACGGCGGGCGTTGCGCGCGTGCGCGCCGCCGGCCGAGTTGACGAGCAGGCCGAGCAGCCGCTTGGTCTCCGGCCAGCGCTGCACGGCGTACTCCTCGTGGACGTCGCGCGTGTACTCGGCCAGGCGCCAGATCCAAGCGTTGGCCTGGTCGCGCCGCCCGATGCGCCGCTCGACGAGCGCGCGCAGCATGATCTTGGTCGCCTCCTTGCGCTCCTCGCGCGGCCAGCCGCCGATGATGTCGATCGCCTCGTCGAACGCGTCCGGGTCGCGCAGCGCGGCGATGTCCGTCAGCGCTCGCAGCCGCAGCTGGGCGCTCTTGTTGCGCTTGACCGCCGTGATCAGGAAGCGGCTCTTGAGCTCGCCGGTGCGGTCGAAGTGCAGCATCGCTCGCGCCCGGCGCCAGCCGTTGGGCGCCACGCGAGCGCCCGCGAGCGCCGCCCACAGGTGCTGCTCGCCGTAGTCGAGGTGCTCGACGGCGATCCGCCACAGCTCGCGCTCGAAGACCTGGAAGCGCCGCTCCTCCTCGGCGCACACCGGCAGCACGCGCCGCTCGACGCGCATCCGCCGCCCGCGCCCGCGCCGCACCGGGCCGACCACGATCGCGCCGCCGCGGTAGACGTCGCGGTCGAGCAGCGAGTGCAGCGTCACGACCGGGTCGTCGTGCTTGGTGGCGGGGTGGACGAAGTCGACGACCAGGCCCGCCTCCTTGCCGGGGTGGCGGCGGGTGACGCGCCCGACGCGCTGCTGGTAGATGCGCTTTGAGGCCGTCGGCGCAAGGTGCACGCAGACGGTCGCCCGCGGGCTGTTCCAGCCCTCGGCGAGCAGCTGCGCGTTGATCAGCACGTCGATGTCGCCGCGCTCGTAGCGCGCGAGGATCTCGGCGAGCTCGCGCTTGGGCGTCTCGCCGGAGACCGCCTGAGCCTTGATGTTCTCCGCGCGAAAGGCTTCGGCGAGGTTGTAGGCGTGGCGCACGCCGGCGGCGTACACGACGCCGGGCACGCCGTTGAAGCGCGTTTTGTAGAGGTTGGCGACGGCCATGTTGAACGGCTGCTGGTCGAGCAGTTTGGCCAGCTCGTCCTGATCGAACTCGGTGTCCACCTCGCCGCGGCGCAGCGGCACCTTGGCGATCGTGCGCACGCCCACGCCCGGCGAGATGCGCACGCAGCGCAGCGGCGCGATCACACCCCGTCGCGCCGCCTGCGCGAGGTCGAAGCGCGAGGTCTGCGTGGGGAACAGGTCCGTGACGTGGCGTGCGATCAGCGCGCCGGTGGCGGTCATGCCGATGAAGATCGGCCCCGTCCATTCGCGGATCGCGCCGCTCGTCTTCTCGCCCAGCGCGGTGTGCGCCTCGTCGCAGATGACGATCGTGTAGGCGCTCGAGATCTTGCCCGCGTTGCGCACGAACCACTGGTAGGTCTCGACCGTCACCGGGCCCTTCACCGAGTCCTCGCCCTTCAGCAGCGGGCGGCTGATGCGCTTGGAGTAGCCGCGATCGCGCAGCTCGCCGAGGAACTGGTCGACCAGGTTGCGCCGGTGGGTGAGGATCAGCACGCCGCCCGTGTGCGAGGCCTCCACGAAGCCGAGTGCCGCGACGGTCTTGCCGGCGCCGGTCGCGTGCTCGAACCAGAAGCGCTTGGCCGCGTTCGGGTCCTCCGGCTGCTCCGCGAGCGACTCCTCCTCGTCGTCCTCGTCGACCCAGTCGCGGGGCTCCTCGTCGGAGTCGCTCTGGAGCTCCTCCTCGGCCTCCTCCTCGTCCTCGTCCTCGACCTCGTCATCCAGGTCGTCCTCCTCGTCCTCGTCCTCCTCCTCCTCGTCGGGCGCCGCCCGCTGCACCGGGCCGAGGTCGTCGTCCTCCTCGTCCTCCTCGTCCTCCTCCTCGTCCTCGTCCTCCTCGTCCTCCTCCGCCGCATCGCGATCGCGCTCCGCCACCGTGCCCGGCGCGGCCTCGCCGCCGTTGGCGGAGGCGCTGGCGTCCGGGCCGAGGATGTCGGCGGACGCGAGAAGCTCGGGCGAGGCCGACGCGGCGGCGCGGCCGTTGCCGTTGGGGCCGGTGCGCTGCTGCGCCTCCGCCAGCAGCGCCGTGAGCGTTCCCGACAGCGCGTCGACCTGGTGGGCGGAGAGCACCGTGCCGTCCACGAGCGTCGGCTCCTCCTCCGAGAGCAGCCGCTCGAGGCCGAGCAGCAGCGAGAACTCGCGCCGCCACGCGGTCGACGGGTTCTTGGTCTTCGGGTCCTCCTCCAGCTCGGCGAGCGCCTGGTCGAGCGCGCGCCGGCGCGGCGTCCCCGGCGCAAGCGCCACCGCCGCGTCCTCGCCCTCGTGCAGGAAGCGCTCGCGCACGAACTTCTCCGCACGCGCTATGTCGGCGGAACTCGGAATGGTCGCGGCCGCGAGGGCCACTGAGGTGGACTCGGCCATTGAGGCTGTGGACTTCGAGACAGAGCCGCCATCGAAGCTGGGCTCCGGCGCGGCTCGAAAGAGTGGCGCCCCACGGCGCCGTTCGCCAGATGCCCAAAGCGACCCGGCTCTGACGTACCCCCAGGATATAGCACGCGGAGGCGCGATTGAAGTACACGCGATCTGACACCCTTACGGCGATGACGCCGAAGAGCCTGTCGATCGCCCTCGCCGCGGCGGCCGTCCTCGCGCTGCTCGTGGTCGGCCTGCTCCAGCTGGGGGACTCGCCGCCGCCCGCCGCACCGTCGCCGCTCACGCTCGCGCAGATGCGCGAGCGCCTGTCCGGCTCGCCGCCGGCGCTCGCCGCGCTGCACGCGCAGGCCGGCGAGATCCTCTCCGGCGGGCTGCCGGCGCTGCGCGCCCGCCTGGCCGCGCTGCGCGGGATCCCGGTGGTGATCAACAAGTGGGCCTCGTGGTGCGAACCGTGCCGTGCCGAGTTCGGCGTCTTCCAGCGCGTCTCTGTCTCGCGGGGTCGCGAGGTGGCGTTCATCGGGATCGACTCGGGCGACTACAGTCCCGCCGACGCGCGCGCATTCCTGCGCTCGTTCCCGGTCAGCTACCCGAGCTACTACGACCAGGGCGGGCAGGCCGGCGTGGCGATCACCGACTCGACGTTCACGCCGGTGACCGTCTTCCTCAACCGCGGCGGCGGCGAGTTCATCCATCAGGGCCCGTACCTGAGCGTGGCCAGGCTCGAACAGGACGTCAGGCGCTACGCGCTGGACGCTTGACGTTGAGGGAGCTGCGGATCGACCCGCTGAGCGGGCACAGGACGATCGTCGCCGGCGAGCGCTCGCGGCGCCCCGGGGGCGAGCCCCGGTGCGAGCCGCCCGAGGCGATCGACCCAGAGCGGGACCCGTTCGCGGAGGGCCACGAGGACCGCACGCCGCCGGAGCTCTACGCCGTGCGCCCGGGCGGCGGCCCCGCCGACTCGCCGGGCTGGACGGTGCGGGTCGTCCCCAACCTGTACCCGGCGCTCTCGCCCGCGGAGCAGGACGGGAGCCGGCCGGCCGCCCCCGACGTGCGCGGCCAGCCCGAGCTGTTCGAGTCCCAGCCGGCGACCGGCGCGCACGAGGTGATCGTCAACGGGCCCCAGCCGGTGCTGTCGCTGGCGGAGCTGGCGCTCGAGCAGGTCGTGGCCGCGGTCGAGACGTGGCGCGAGCGGATGCGCGCCCACGCCGCCAGCGCCTGCCTGCAGCTGATCGTCAACGAGCGGCGCGAGGCCGGCGCCTCGCTGCCGCACACCCACGCGCAGCTGTACGCGCTGGACTTCGTCCCCGCGGCGATCGCTCGCGAGCGCGAGCGCGCGAGCGCCTACACGACGCGCACGATGGGCCAGAGCCTGCTCGGCGATCTCGTCGCCGAGGAGGTGCGCCGGCGCGAGCGGATCGTCGCGATCGACGATGAGGCGGTGCTGATGGCCCCGTACGCCTCGCGCCTGCCGTTCCAGCTGATGCTCGCGCCGCGAAAGCCGCGGGCGCGCTTCGAGGACGACGGACCGTCGGGCGCGGCGCTGCTGCACGACGGCCTGCGGCGGCTGGCGCGCCACCTCGGGTCGAGCCCGCCGCTGAACCTGTGGGTGCGCACCGCCCCGCGCGGAGCCGAGGACTTCTGCTGGCGGATCGACGTGCTGCCGCGCCTCACCCACCTGGCGGGCCTCGAGCTCTCGACCGACGTCAACCTGAACATCGTCGCGCCCGAGCACGCCGCGGCGGTGCTGCGCGACGCGTAGGCTGGCCTGCAGCGATGCCCCCCGAGGAACGTTTCGTACCCCGCTTTGCGGCCGAGCCCCCACAGGAGGAGCTGCCGTACGGCCGCTGGGAGGAGCGCCTGCGCCAGGAGTTCCTGACGGCGGCGCTGAGGCTGGACGACGATCAGGAGGAGCTGGGCGAGCCGGGGCCGATCGCGTGGTACCCGGATCGCACGTGGCACGGGCGCACGTACGTCCCGGGCACCACCCTGACGAGCGCCGGCTTCGAGCTGTTCGGCTACGTGCGCTTCCTGCCGGCGATCGACGACGGCGAGCCCAGCGACTTCTCCGCGCACGTCGACTTCACCGACGAGACCGCCGAGCGCAACCCCGACTGGAAGCTCGACCTGTGCGACGAGATCATCGGCGCATGGCGCGGGGAGTCGGGGGCGGTGGCGGCGATGACGCTCGTGTGGGGCCGTCCGCTGATCTCGGGGGGCCGGATCGTCACCGCGGAGCTCGCCGACCTCGCGGTCGACCAGTGCGAGCTGATCGACGAGCGCTTCACGCTGATCGCTCCGGACGACTACCGCCAGGACCTGCTCGAGATCAAGCTGTTCGACGGCAAGCTGCGCGAGCTCGCGCGCGAGTCGCTGTATGCGGGCGAGGAGGACGAGGAGGAGGCTGCGGCGGGCTGAGCCGGAGGGTCCGCTCGCACGCGGCGCCCCCCGACTTCGCCACGCGCGTTAGGTCGCTTTGCACTCCGCGAGCGCCTTTTCCTTGGCCGCGGTGGGGATCGGCGACGCGTTGATGACTTCGACGCACACTTCTTTGGCGGCGGCCCGCGCACCGGCGAGGTCACCGTTGGCGGCTTTGGCGCAGATCCCTTCGACCTTGCTCTTCACGTTCGCCGGAAGCGTCGGCTCCCTCTGGACGATCTCCTTGCAGATCGCCACGTACTGCGCCACGCCCGCGGCGCTGGCGCCGCTCGGTGCGGAGCTCGGGGAAGCCGAGGTCGTCGCGGTGCTCGCCTGGGTGCTCGGCGCGGACGTCGTCGTGGCGGCGGTGCTCGCCGTCGAGCCGCTCGAGCTGGAGCTGCTGCTGCTCCCGCATCCGGCGACGAGCGCTCCGCAGAGCAGCGCAGCCGCCAGCAACTGGGATCGCCTTCCGATCATTGGTCCCCCTTGAATTGAGAAAACGCCCGCGCGTGCCTGTCCGGCCGGCCGACGAACGCCTGATCCGGCAAGGCTATCGGGTCGGTCGGCGATCAACCGTCTAAACGGCCGCGTTCACCTCCACGTCTTCTTCGTCGGCCTGGGTCGCGGTGAGCGTCAGCCCGATCTGTTCGTATGCGGCGCCGCCGAAGGAGGCTTCGAGCACATCCTTGGCTTCTCCCACGAAGCCTTCCGGCTTCTGCCTGCCCTTCGACGCCTTGAGCTTGAGCGGCGTGGACAGCGACATCTTGTTCGCGGCGACCGGCACGATCACCGAGCCCCGCAGCGCCACGGAGGTGGCGCCACAGCTGAATTCCATCACCGGCCCGGCGCTCCCGGCGGGGAACAGGTCCAGGCCAATCTTGTCCTTGCTTTCGCTCGCGCCGAGCTTTTCGACGCCCAGCTCCCCTTCGAGCGAGCTCGAGACGACTTCTCCGGCGCCGGCGCCCGCGCTCGAGCATTTCTCGCCGGAGAGCACGCACCCGGTGAGCGTGAGCACCACGCCACCGACCGTGCTGTCCCCCGTGTAGTCCCCCGTGCCCGTCTCGCCCGCGCACGTCACCTTCGTATCCTTGGCCGTCTCGAGCGTGGCCGAGCCCGACGCGAGCTTGGTCGTGAAGCCGGCCCTGACGACGCTCCGCGACCATTCGTAGCTGTCCGATTTGCCCAGGGTCGTGCAGCCGGCGGACGCGTATTTGCCAGTCCCCTTGGCGACCTTCACGCATCTGCCGTATTCGGGCGCGCGGGGTGGCGGCGTGCTGTTGACGAACGCCGACGCCGAGCCGACGCAGGCTTTGTCGCACGGCGAGCCGACCAGCGCCGTGTTGCCGTCGCCGGAGAGCGCGACGCTCCAGCCGAACTCTTCGCGGTTGGCGCTTTCTTCGCTTCCCGTCAGCTTTTCGCCTTCCTGTGCCCACGTCGAGCCGGAGCGCTGGAACGCCCACGCCGCGCCGTGGAAGTCGTCGTCGACGCGGCCGCCGAGCAGCGCGGTGTCGCCGTCGGAGGACAGCGCCGCGCTGTAGCCGAGTTCGCCTTCGCCAATCTCGCCGCTGCCGGTGAGCGGTTCGCCCTGCTGGGTCCACGTCGAGCCCGAGCGCGTGAACACCCATCCCGCGCCGGCGTATCCGCCCGCATGGGGTGCGCCGACCAGCGCGGTGTCGCCGTTCGCGGACAGCGCTGTGCTGTAGCCGAACCAGCTGTAGCCGCTGCCCGGCCCGCCGGTCAGTTCGCCGCCCTGCTTGGCCCACGTGGAGCCCGAGCGCGTGAACACCCACGCCGCGCCGATGCCGCCGCCGATGCCCCATTCGCCGATCAGCGCGGTGTTGCCGTCGCCGGACAGCGCCACGCCCCAGCCGAAGAAGCCGAGGTTGCCGCTGCCGGTCAGCTTTTCGCCCTGCTGGGTCCAGGTCGAGCCCGAGCGCGTGAACACCCACGCCGCGCCCCGGTGTTCGTTGTCGTTGTAGGCGCCGATCAGCGCGGTGTCGCCGTCGGCCGACAGCGCGACGTTCTTGCCGAAGAAGCCTTCGCCCTGCTCCCCGCCGCCGGTGAGCTTTTCGCCCTGCTGCGTCCACGTCGAGCCCGAGCGCGTGAACACCCACGCCGCGCCGACCTGGCCGTCGTCGGTCGGGCCGCCGATCAGCGCGGTGTTGCCGTCGGCCGACAGCGCCACGCTTTCGCCGAACCAGGCGCTGCCCACCTCCCCGCCACCCGTGAGCTTCGGGCCCTGCTGCGTCCACGTCGAGCCCGAGCGCGTGAACACGAACGCCGCTCCCCTGTATTCCGTGTAGGTGCCGTCCGCGGAGGCGCCGACGAGCGCGGTGTCGCCGTTGGCCGAGAGCGCCACGCTCTGGCCGATGTAGCCGTACGGTCCGC
The DNA here is from genome assembly GCA_052148875.1 of Solirubrobacteraceae bacterium. Taxonomy (GTDB): domain Bacteria; phylum Actinomycetota; class Thermoleophilia; order Solirubrobacterales; family Solirubrobacteraceae; genus Palsa-744. The sequence goes on along the minus strand of JBKQHH010000109.1, from coordinate 21,459 downwards.
TCAGACCGCTGCCGTTCAGCTTTTCACCCTGGTGGATGAACGGGTCGATCCGCAGCGGGTAGCGCGCGCCGCGCGTATCGACGCGCAGCAGCAGGCGCCCGCGCTGCAGCGCCAGCCAGCTGTGCAACACACGCCCACCGGCGCCGGTGGCGCTCAGGCCGCTGTAGCGCAACGCCGGGCCGCCGGCGTGGCTGAACGTGATGCTCTGCCCGCCTGCAGCCAGGGCGGCGTGCGCGTCGCCGGAGAACGCCATCACGAGCGTCAGCGGTCCCGCCGCGTGACCGGCTGGGGCGCGGGCGACGGTGAAGCCCTGCTCCACGCCGAGCGGTCCGTTGACGTACCACTCGCTCACGTTCCCGCGCGCGTAGACGACGCGGTTGGCCTTCGCGCTCGGAGTCGCCGCGGCGAGCGCCCGCAGCGAGGCACCGTAGCCGACCGCCTGCAGGCTCAACCCCACGCGCGTTGCGCCCGCGCTGACCGACACGCCCGCGCGGTCGAAGCGCGAGTCCAGGCGCTGCGCGGGGTTCATCGCCGCGAACCCGTCCTTCGCCGCGGTCATGCGGTAGACCGGCGCATACGCGCCCAGGGTCGCCGACACGGGACCCTGGGCCGCCAGGGGCAGGCTGAGCAGCCCCGCGTGCGAGAAGCCATGGTTGGCGCGCGCGCCGGGCGCGGTCGAGGCATGGCCGCCAGCGAGGCTCTGCGCGAGTACGAACACCAGCGCGAGCAACGATGACAGCGCCGCGACAGCCGCCAGCGGGTGCCGCGACACCCCCGCCCTCTCGCTCGTGTTCCACGGTCGTGTGTGCGCGCGCGGCTCGAGGTACGTGGGCACGGTCGACATCTTCAAGCCTCCTCAGAAGTCCGGGTAGGGCGACGCCATCGCCGTCTCGTCCGTCGCCAACCGCAGAGTATGCACCTGTCTCTGGGGATCAGGCCCCTGTGGACGTTTGTTGCCCATGGGGGATCGATAGGTCCCTTCTACCCGCCGGAAAGGAGCGGCCAACCCATGAGCTTGCCGCGTTCTCTCCGTAGAACAGCATGTTGATCGCTATGGGGCAGGCTGGGACGAGCACGTCAGCGATCGGGAGTACGAGCGCGCCGAAATGATTCCCCGCTGTGGCTGCAGCTCACCCAGTCTCCGGGGGCTACGAGTGATCGCGTGCGCACGCGTCGCTCTGCGCCCTTTGTCGATCGGGAGGAAGCACGTAGGAACGACCTCGCCCGCGTAGAAGCGATCGATCGTCCGCTGCTCTGATATCGCGAGTGCCCGCGCCAGCTCGGGGTCGTAGCTGGCAGCGAAGCGATCGTAGGTGCCGACGTTCTGCGGCGGATGGGTGCGGAGCGCCACCTCGTCGAAGGGTTCCCCCGCGAGACGCAATGCCAGCACGAGATCATCGACGAGACGCTCGAAGCGGCCGACGAAGGCGATCGGCCGCTCGGGTGGGCCGGTGAAGCGCTCGAAGAACCCGTCGAGGAACCCCGGGAGGTGCTCGATCACCATCTCGACGAACTCCGCGAAGTCCGTCGAACTCGCCCGCGAGTCGATCTCGTGATTGGGGAACAGCCAGCCCTCGCGCATGCGGTGTGCCCAGACCGAACGCCACCAGTCGAGCGGATGCCTCACGAACGCGACGCTCAACAGTCGCTCGTCGGGCACGATGTCGGCGAGCCACACATGGCCGTGCTCCGCATAGTGATTGCGTGACGGGATCTCCACCGCTCGGCATGGCACCCCGGCGGCGATCAGCGCCTGCGTCGCCCATGTACCTCCGGTCTTCGGTACGTGGAGGAAGCACACCCTGGGTGTCAGCAAAGTAGCCACCTACTGGCCGCAGAGTCTACCTCGGGTGCGCCGGCCCTCGGGATTCGCCACGCCACAGCCCCGCTTCCAACCCATGCCCCCGCCAGGAGTCGAACCTGGATTTACCGCTTAGCTAAGGAGGCCGGTTCGCGCAGCGGCCGAAAAGGCCCGATCTATAGGCGGATGCTGACGATTCGGGCTTTTGCGGGTGAGGTGGATGGGGCCGGATTAGGCGTGATTTGGCGTGGTTTGGGCAGCGGAATGGGGCTGCTGCCCAAACGATTGTGGCGTCCGGGCTCGCTGGCAGGCTCGTGCGCATGACCCAGCGCTACCGCGACGTGCTCGACTACGAGATCGGTGCTCGGATCGTCGTGGAGTTCACGACCGACCGCCGCTCGATCGTGGACTATGCGGTGATCCTCACGGTCGATGACGAGGGCAGCGAGGCGGCGGTGCGCGTCTACGACGGCGCACACGGCGTCAACGACATGCACCGGCACAACCGGCGCGGCGAGAAGGCACCCGCGACAGCCTTCCATGCCGGTACCCTTGGAGAAGGGATGCGAGCCGCGATCGCGGCGGTTCGCGCCGACTACAAGGAGATGATCGCCGCATGGCGCACAACGTGAATCCCTCCGAGTCGCCTACAGCCAAGGCTATGGATCGCGCTATCGACCTGGCGATCGAGGGCAACTCGCCCTACCCCGAGCACGCCGCATTCATCGACGCCGAGTCGCCCCATGCCGGCCACGAGATCACGCGCGCGTTCGACGAGGGCTACGCCGTCGTGCTCGTCTCCGCTGACGGACGCGAGCGCATCATTACAGCGACGACGCTCGCCGCGAGCGCCTGATCTGCCGGCGGATGCTGGCGATTCAGGCCTTTACGGCGGGGGCGGACGGGTGAACGTCGAGCCCGGGCAGACCACCCGACGAACGTGGCAGGTGACGGTAAGCGTCGTCTCCCCAACGCCTTCCTCTCCAGCGCACCCCACCCGTAGGCAACAGGGTCAGTAGCGCCACTCGTCGGGTGCCGCCCCTGGCTTCCATGCGCGACTCACAGCGACAGGTGTTCGCGGGGCGGGTCGCCAGCCGTGGACTGCGGCCGGCTAGATCCGTTGCCATGTGGAGTATTGACTAGCTCAGGTCGACGGCCGTCTGGTAGTACCGCCGCAGCAGGTCCTCGACGCTCGCCGTGGGAAGCCGGCTCGGCACCGGACCGCCATGCGACAAGTCGTGGCGCAGCTTCAGCACGCTGCGGAAGGTCACTGTGTCCGTCTCCGCGGTCCCCGGCGAGAGGTAGCTCGCTACGAGCGCGAACCTGCTGGCCAGTGGCATACGCTCCTTCTCCCACACGAGCGACGCGAGCACCGAGCTTGGCACTTGATCGCGCCCCTCGCCGCTCATCTGCAGCGTGGCGAGCGCCGATGCACGGACCCGATCTACGAGAACATTCGTTAGGACTTCCAAAGCGAGAAAGGCACTGTAGAACTGCTTCCAATCGTCGTCGGCCTCGTCGAGCATTGCCAAGTACCAGTACGTCGCCCGCCGAAGTCCTCTGCTGCTCGTATTGCGCCTTATCGCGTCGGGAAGCTCCTCGCGCAACTCTTGGTCCGGGAAGCTCTCCATCGTCTGCCCGACGCTCAAGTCAAGGCTCGCGGTTGTCCGAGGCATGAAAATGATGCGGTCGCGGCCCTCAACCCTCAAAAAGGCGACATCTTTCTGGCGGTGACGAAAGTACTCACGCCCCAGCCGCGACGCGGTAGACACCGCAATCGAGTTGAAGACCAGATCAGCATCGGCAACTAGCTCGTCTTCTCTCCGTTCAAGGCTCTCTGCCGTCATCTGCTCGAGGGTGGGCGACTCTAGATCGACCGGTCGCCGGGCGACCAGCGTCACATACCACTGGTGCTCGTCGAAGCGTGTGGCTTGCGCAAGCCCCTCCTCTACGGTCTCGTCGAAGGACTGCTCCCCGGCAAGCCCGAAGATGTGCCGCAGCATCGCATTCGCCATCGCTCGCCGTTCCCGGATGCCGCGCCCAATATCGTCGGGCACCACCCCGAAGTGCAGGTACGTCCGATCTCCGGCACGCGGGAGGTCGGCGAAATCGACCGGCCCCCCGGAGGCGCGGTACGCGGCTCATTCCCGTAGCGACTGTTGGAACCGTAGACCCGAACGGCAAAAGCGGTTGCCTCCATATGAACCAGGGTACGGTCACCGCGACTCGATCCCAACACCGTCATGGTCCAGATCGGCGTACGGATGCTGGCTTCGCGCCACGCGTCGCTGGCCGCCGCATCGACGGTGCTGTCAGGGAGCGCCCGCGAGCGCTCGTTGGGGCTGAATGGGCAGCAATGGGCAGCAGCGCGGATCGGACGCGGTGCGGCGAAGCATCCGCCGAGCGGGAGCTACGTCCCAAACGTCCCCAATAGCAGTCCTTTCCTCCCATGCCCCCGCCAGGAGTCGAACCTGGATTTACCGCTTAGGAGGCGGTCGTCTTATCCATTGGACTACGAGGGCGTGGCCCACCGCGCCGGCGATGGCTACGCGAGAAGGCTACCGACGCCCCCGCCGGCGCCGTCCGCCGATTCGCCGGCCAGCCGCGCCAGCTCCTCGCCGACCAGCCGGTGGGTGATCCATTCGCCCATCGTGCGCGCGCCGATGCGCCGGTAGAAGCCGAGCGCCAGCTCGTTCCAGTCGAGCGCCGCCCATTCAAGGCGCTCGCCGCCCGACTCGCGCACGCGCGCCGCGACCGCCGCCAGCAGCGCCCTGCCCACGCCCGCGCCACGGTGCGCAGGGCGTACGAACAGGTCCTCCAGCCACACCCCGCGCGTGGTCAGGAAGCTCGAGAACGTGGGGAAGAACAGCGCGTAGCCGGCGGTCTGCGAGCCGCGCTCGGCGATCAGCGCCTCGGCCGCGGGGCGCTCCCCGAACAGCGCGTCGCGCAGGCGCTCCTCGGTGGCGCGCATCTCGTGCTCGAGGTGCTCGTACTCGGCCAGCTCCCAGAACAGCTCCAGCAGCAGGGGCACGTCCTGCGGGCCCGCGGCGCGTACGACGGTCGGCGCGGCGGGATCGTCGTGCTCGCCGGCCACGCCCGTCAGCCGGCCTCTCGGTCGGGGCGCGCGGGGTAGACGTCGTCGATCGTGCTCAGCGCGCGATACGGCGCGCCGGCCGCGCGCTCGATCGCCGCGGCGCCGCCGGCCAGCCGGTCGAGCACGCTGACCACGCCGCAGATCTCGTGCCCGGCCTCCTGCAGCGCCGCGATCGCCGCGAGCGTCGAGCCGCCGGTCGTGACCACGTCCTCGACGACCACGCAGCGGTCCTCGGGGTCCAGCGGCGGACCCTCGATGCGCCGCTGCAGCCCGTGCGCCTTGGCGTCCTTGCGCACGAAGAACGCCTTCGCGCGCGCTCCTCCGGCGAGCGCCGCGCACGCGACCGCGTCCGCGCCCATCGTCATCCCCCCGACCGCCGTGCCCTCCCACTCGGCCACCTGTGCGGCGAGCAGCGCCGCCAGCGCGGCGAACCCCTCCGGGCGCAGGATCGCGCGCTTGGCGTCCACGTAGTACTGCGCGCGAGCGCCGCTCGTGAGGGTCACCTCGCCGATCACCAGGGCGTGCTCGCGGAGCTCCTCCACCAGGCGCGCGTGGGCGCGCGCCAGCTCGCTCGTATGTCCGTCGATGGTGTCCACCTGGCCACCTAATCTAGCGTTGTGGCTAGCCTGATCGTGCGATTGCTGAGACTTGCGTCAGTCGTGATCTGCCTGATCGTGATCGCGTCGTTCGCGATCTTCGTGGTCAACGAATCCAAGAGCGCGTCCAGCCGACAGACGCAGGCGATCACCGGCGCCCCGACGGGCACGAGCGCGCACGCGCCGGGCTCGGCCGGAACGTCGAGCGGCGGCGAGAGCAGCGTGCACAGGACGATCGACGAAGCCTCCGAAGAACTCACCTCGCCGTTCGCCGGCCTGGTCTCCGGATCCAGCAGCGAATGGGTCATCCGCGGCGTGAAGCTGCTGCTCGCGCTCGCCGTCTATGGCTTCGGCCTCAGCTACCTCGCGCGGGTGCTGCGCGTCAGGGTGTAGGCGGGCGCTCCGCGCCCGGTCGCAGGGAGCGGGGCTACGCAGGAGCGCGGCTACGGCCCGGCGTTCGCGCGCACCCGCGCGCTGCCGCCGCCGTCTTCGTTGTACACGTCGACCGGCGTGCCGGCCTGCACCCATGCATAGATCGCGGGGGCGTCGGAGATCGGCACGCGCAGGCAGCCGTGACTTGCCGCGTACGGCGGGACTTCCGCGTAGCCGTGGATCGCGTATCCGCGGATGAAGTAGTTGGAGTCGACCATGCCCTCGCTGTTTTCCCCCGGGGTCTTCTCATAGACCTGGAAGCGCCCGATCACCGTCGGCGTGGAGGGCTTGCCGGAGCTCATCGTGTAGATCCTGCGCACGCGCCCGCCCGGTTCGATCTCCGCGAGCACCTGCTTGGTCAAATCGGCCTCGACGTGGCGGCCGTCGCGGCGGTAGCGCACGTGGAAGCTCCCCGCCCGGCGCGCCAGCAGCTCGAACACCCGCGTGCCCGCGTAGGGGACGCGTTCCAGGCCGGTCATCTTGCGGTAGGCGATCAGCGCCTGCCCGGTGCCTTCGTCGAAGGAGCCCGTCAGCGGCACGGCATAGTGGAGCGCGTCCAGCTCGGACTGCAGCAGCCGCACCGACAGTCCCCGCGCCCCCGGGCCGAGGTTCGGGTGGACGAAGCGAACCGCCCGCGCGCTGGCGCTGAAGGCGCCCTGCCCGGCCGTCGCGTCGTGCGTCGCGCGCGCGCGCAGGAGCCCCGCGTAGCGGCTCGAGAAGCCGACATGGAACTGTCCCGCGCCGCCCGCCGCCGGGAGCACGCTCGCGACGCTCGCCGCCAGCTTGCGGCCGTCGAGGTAGAAGCTGACCGTCACCGTCTGTCCCGCGACGTACGGCGTGACGGTGCCGCGCGCCACGATCCGCTTCCCCACCAGCGCGAACGGAGGACTGCCGCCGACCTTCTGCAGTGCGAGCTCGAGCGTCCCGGACACGGGGCCAGAGGCCGGTGTGCTCGCGGCGGCTGGGGCTCCAGACGCCGCGGGAGCGGCTGGCGCTTCCGCGGCGGCGGACGCGGGCGAGCCGGCAAGGCACACCAGTGCCGCGCCGAGCGCGGCCGAGCGACAGGTTCGGCTCACGCGCAGAATCCTATGCACCCGCGCGGGCGACACGCGCCTCCGGCGCGATCAGGCCGATGCGCTTGAACACCTGCACCAGCAGTCCGATCCCCACGAGCGCGCACACGATCAGCACGGGCGTCTGCCAGCCCCAGTTCTCGAGGCTGGAGAACGCCAGCGAGTTGTTCAGCGAGTGGGCGATCATGCACGGATACAGCGAGCCGCTGTAGCGGTACAGCAGGCACAGCCCGAAGCCGAGTCCCGCCAGCGGCACGAGGTCGAGCGCGGGCGCCGAGCCGGCGTGCACGCCGCCGAACACCAGCCCCGTGATCACCGCCGCGGGCAGCGTCCCGCGCCAGCTGCGCAGCGCCGTGAAGATGAACCCGCGAAACAGGAACTCCTCGCAGATCGGCGCCACCACGCACGTCAGCGCGGCGCTCGCCAGCAGCAGCGACGTGCCTTCGTTGGTGCCGAGCGTTTCGAGCAGCTTCTCTTCGCTCGGATGCACCAGCGTCGACCAGATCGCGCTCAGCGCGATGAACGCGACGAGCAGCAGCAGGATCAGGCCGCTCGCCGAGCGCCAGCCGGCGCCCGGGCGGCGCAGGCCGAACTGCCACGAGCGCACCGCCCGCCCGCCGATGTGCGCGCAGTAGACGGCCGCCAGCACGAACCCGACGTCCTGCACGAACGTGTCGGCGATCGTCACCCCGGGCGGCGTGTGCGAGCTCGTGATCTTCGCCCCCAACGCGAGCGCGGGAAGGTCCACGACCAGGCCGCCCACGAGCGCCAGCGCGAGCCCCCCGATCAGCGCCACCGGCGCCGTCCACGCCGGCCAGCCGGTGCTAGGCGAGCGAGAGCCGTCCTGCTCGATCGGCGCGAGCTCCGCGATCGGCGCGGGCTCCTCCATCGGCCTAGGCCACCCAGTGCCAGGTGGCGAACTGGGCCAGGAAGAACGCCATCATCACGGCTGACAGCGCAAGCGCGGGGCGCTGCAGGCGCGGACGCTCGGCCAGCCACGCCGCAAGCCAGATGAACAGCGGGAACAGCACGACCAGGAAGCGCGGCAGCGACATCAGCGGCTGCGAGCTCGCCGGGTCCGACAGCGGCAGGGCCAGCGCGGCGACCACATACACACCGTAGGCGAGCGGCAGCCTGCGCACGACGCCGACGAACGCCGGGACGGCCGCCGCCAGGAAGGCGAGCAGGATCAGGTTGTGACCCGCCTCCACGAACGGGCTGTCGTGGCCGGTGGGGAAGTAGATGTGGTGGCGCTGGCCGGACAGCAGCTGGCGGGCGCCCTCGAACGCCGCCTTCATGCCGTCCCACACGCCCACGTAGGGCCCCGCGAAGTACCTGTTCCAGGCTTCCTGGGCGTGCAGCGGCGCCAGCGGGTTGCCGCCGGCGACCGCCAGGCCTGCCCCGTAGAGGAGCGCGCCCGCCGGCAGCAGCGCGAACCACAGCGCATCGCGCCGCAGCCGGTAGCGCGGGCTCACCCAGGCCGGCACACCCTGGAGGGCGCGGGCAGGCAGGCGCCGGCGCCGCGGTCGCGCGCGATCGACGGGGCGATCGGGCGGGCGGTCCTCGCGCGGCCCGTACAGGTAGATCATCAGCGCCGGCAGGACGAGCACCAGGCCGGTGCTGCGCGTGGCGCCGGCGAGCGCCCCGAGCACGCCAACCCACATCCAGCGTCCGTTGCGCGCGCTCCAGAAGAGACCCACCGACAGGGCCAGGTACAGCGACTCCGAGTACACGGCCGAGAAGAAGAACGCCATCGGCGCGAACGCCACGAGCAGCACCGCCAGGCGCGCCGCGTCGGCGACGCGGTCGCCGGCGAGCGTGGGGCGCGCGGAGCGCGTCAGCTCGAGCGTCGTCAGGCGGTGGATGCCATACAGCGCCAGCGCGAACGCCGCCGCCGACAGCAGCACGCCGGCCAGCACCAGCGGCACGCCGAACCACGTGATCGTCCGCAGCCCGAGCGGATACAGCGGGAAGAACGCTGTGCGCGAGGTGATGCCGAGGTCGGGGCGGTAGCCGTAGCGCGCGATCACCAGGTACCACGCCGCGTCCCAGCGCGCCGCCGGGGCCGCCAGCAGGTTGCCCAGCCAGCCGAAGCCGCTGGTCACGCCCGGCGGATCGAAGGCTTTGCGCTCGGGCCCGAAGCCGAGCGCCAGGACCGTGCCGACGCCCACCGTCCACACGAGCACCCGCGAGCTCCACAGCGCCCGCCAGCTGTCGCGCACGGCGAGCATCCGCACCGGGTCCGCGCGCAGGCGCGCGAGCCAGGACGGCACGGGGGCCACAGACGCGGGCGCGGCCTCCAGCCGGCCGATCTGAGTCCGGTCGACGGCGGCGACCAGCTCGCGCCCGTTGTCGCTCAGGACCAGTTCGGCGGTGTCGGAGTTCATGGCGCTTGGCATCGGAGCCTAGAGATCCACTCCGTCGCAAGCGGCAGGAAATCACACCGGGCACGGTAATCTCGAATTCCCGAGATGTCCCGACAAGCACGAAAGCGCCGCCACAACCGCCACGGGAGCTCGCGGATCCTGTTCGTCGGGCTCACCGTCGCCGCCGTCTCGCTCGTCGTCGGCGCGATCGCGGCCGTCGGGTACGTCCTGCACGTCGCCCACGGCACTCGCGGTCTGACCTCGCGCCACGCGCGCATCGGCGGAGGCACCTCGGAGGTGTACGCCGCCGACGGCGCGCGCCTGGGCGCCATCCAGTCCGACGAACTGCGCACGCCCGTCGGCTGGAGCGAAATCCCCTCCGACCTCAAGAACGCGACCGTGGCGATCGAGGACCAGCGCTTCTACAAGGACGACGGCATCGACGTGACCGGGATCTTCCGCGCCGCCATCAAGGACCTCGTCCGCGGGCAGGCCCTGCAAGGGGCCTCCACGATCACGATGCAGCTCGTGCGCAACCTCTACCTCGGCGGCGACGAGCGCACGTTCAAGCAGAAGATCGCCGAGGCGAAGCTCGCGATCGAATACAACGAACACCACAGCAAGCGCTCGATCCTGAACAGCTATCTCAACGACGTCGACTACGGGACCATCGGCGGGCAGACGACGCTCGGCGTGCAGGCGGCGGCGCGCATCTTCTTCGACAAGCCCGTCTCGCAGCTGGATCTCGAGCAGTGCGCGCTGCTCGCCGGCCTGCCGCAGGCGCCCTCGCAGTACAACCCGCTGCTGAATCCCGCGGCCGCCAGGGAACGTCGCAACGAGGTTCTGGCGAAGATGGCGGAACTCCACTACATCAGCACGGCGCAGGCGAGGGCCACCGAGCGGGCGCCGCTGGAGACCCACCCCGGCCACTACTACTCCGAACGCAAAGAGCAGTTCTTCTTCGAATACGTCCGCCAGCAGCTGATCGAACGCTACGGCGCGAAGACCGTCGAACAGGGTGGGCTGAAGGTGTACACGACGATCGACCTGAACATGCAGCGGCTCGCGCGCAAGGCGATCGCCGAAGTGCTCGACGAGCCCGGCGACCCCGCCTCGGCGATCGTGACGATCAACCCGCACAACGGCGACATCGAGGCGATGGCCGAGTCCGAGAGCTACGAGCAGTCGCAGTACAACCTCGCCGCCGACGGGCACCGCCAGCCCGGCTCGACGTTCAAGGCGATCGACCTCGCCGACGCGCTCTCGCGCGGGATCGACCCGTACACGACCTACTACTTCTCGCACACGCTCGAGCCGGGCTGGCTGGCCGCTGAACCGATGTACAAAGTGCAGACGTTCGAGGGGGTCTCGGAAAACAGGTCGATGAACCTCGTCACCGCGACGCTCAAATCCGACAACACCGTCTACGCCCAGCTCGCCGCCGACCTCGGCGAGGAAACGGTCACGCACACCGCGTATGAGATGGGCGTCAAAACGCATCTCTCCAGCTTTCCCGCGGAAGCGCTCGGCGGGCTTACGCTCGGGGTCACGCCGCTGGAAATGGCCGACGTCTACGCGACGCTCGCCGACGGCGGCTATCGCAACGCCCCGATCGCGATCACCAAGGTCGTCTTCCCCGACGGCCGCGTCGATGAAAACTGGGGTAAGCCCCACCGCGTGAAAGTGCTCAGCGAAGCCGCCACCGCCGTGGAGACGAGCATCCTGCACGAAAACGTCGAGGGCGGCACCGCCACGCGCTCGGCGATCGACTGCCCGACGGCCGCCAAGACCGGCACCACCGAAGAACTGATCGACGCGTGGCTCGACGGCTACACCCCCGATTACGCGACGGCCGTGTGGATGGGCTACCCGAACAAGCGCGTGTCGATGACCGACGTCCACGGCGAGCCCCAGCAGGGCGGCTACCTGCCGGCGGAAATCTGGCACGCCTACATGGCAGCGGTCACCGAAGGCCAGCCGTGCGTCGAATTCCCGCCGTCCAAGGAAGCGATCTCCTACGAGCCGTTCTACGGCAAGTACGCGAGCACCGGCCTGGCGCTGGCGACCCAGGAAGCCGCGCACTCGCCCGAACACAAGGCCGCGAAGAAGGCGCCCCACCAGCCGGCCCACGCGACCGAACCCGGCGCCGGCCACCAGACGGGCCCGAGCGAAGCCAACACCCCGGCTCCCCCCGCCAGGGAACCGAGCGCTCCGCCCGCGCAGCACGCCGCGGAAGAACCCGCCGACAAGCAGACGGGCGGAGCGGCCCCCGGCTGAGGCGCCTCTGCGAGCCCACCCAAGCCCCTTCGCAGCCCCGGCGCTGGTAGTTTGAGTCCCTGATACCAAGAACGACGGCCGTCCTCGCAGGGCGCGGACGGCCAGATGGGGTGCGCTGTGGCGAAGGAGGACAAGGTCGAATTCGAGGGCGAGGTGATCGAGGCCCTGCCGAACGCGATGTTCCGCGTGAAGCTGGACAACGACCACGTCGTCCTGGGGCACGTCGCGGGCAAGATGCGGCGCTTTCGAATCCGCATCCTCCCGGGCGATCGCGTTCGCTGCGAGCTCTCGCCGTACGACCTCGACCGCGCGCGGATCGTCTACCGGCACCGCTGAACACCGGACTCGCGGGCACCGGCATCGCTGAGCGCTCCCTGATCGAATCCATCGAAGCCGAGCTGGCGAGCTCGCCACCGGCGGCGAGAGTCGTGCGGGGAATGGGGGACGACGCGGCGGTCGTACGCGCGCGGCCGGTGTGCGTGACCTCGGTCGACGCGATGATCGACGGCGTCCACTTTCGCCTCGGCGACGGTTGGGCGACGCCGGGCGAGGTCGGCCACCGCGCGCTCGCGGGCGCGCTCTCGGACCTGGCCGCGATGGGCGCCGACCCGGGCGAGGCCTACCTCGTGCTGGGCCTGCCGGCGGACTTCGGCGAAGAGCGCGCGCTCGAGCTGGTGCGCGGCGCGGGCGCGCTCGCCGCGCGCACGGGCACGGCGATCGCCGGCGGCGACGTCGTGCGCGCGCCGGCCCTCACGGTGTCGGTGACCGCGGTCGGCTGGACGGACAGCGCCGACGCGCTGGTCGGCCGCGACGGCGCGCGCGCCGGCGACCTCGTCGGCGTGACCGGCCGGCTGGGCGCCGCCGGCGCCGCGCTCGCGGTGATGGAAGGGCGCGCCGCGCGCACGCCGGCGGCCGAGGTCGCGCTCGCGCGCGCTCGCGAGCCGATGCCGCGGCTGGCGGAGGGCCGCGCGCTGGCGGCCGCCGGAGCCCACGCGATGATCGACCTCTCCGACGGCCTGGCGAGCGACGCCGCGCACATCGGCCGCGCGGGCCGCGTGGACGTGCGGGTCGCCCTGGCCGCGCTGCCCGTGCACGAGGGCGTCGCCGAGGTCGCGGCCGAGGTCGGGATGGAGCCCTGGCGCCTGGCGGCCGCGGGCGGCGAAGACTACGAGCTGTGCTTCTGCGCCGCCGCGGAGGACCGCGCGCGCGTGGAGGCGGCCGTGGGCGAGCTCGGCGCGGTGCGCGTCAGCTGGATCGGCGAGGTGCGCGCGGGAGCGCCCGGCGCGACGTTCTCAGACGAGCGGGGAGACGCTGTTCGGATCGAGGGATACGAGCATCGCTGGGATTGATTCCCGCCCGCCCGTGGGCGCCGACGCCGGGTGCGGCTGCGCTTCGATCGGCTGCGGCACGGCGCCGCCGGGGAGCAGGCGCGCGGCGCCCACCGGCACGGTGCGCGTCAGCCGCGCGTACACCAGCAGGCGTTTTTCGGCGGTGAACACCGGCGTGCACGCGGACAGCACGAGGCGGCTGTAGCCGACCTCCGAGACGGCCGCGCGGACGTCGCTCGGGGAGACGACCCACTGGCCGGTGACGGTGTACGTGAAGTGCGCGTACGGCATGAACAGCATGATGTGGTTGCCGGGTTTCAGGAAGTTGATTTCGCGGAAGGGCGCGAGGTAGGTCGTGCGGTGCCCGGCGATGGCGGTCGTCCCGGGGATCCCCGGGAAGCTCGTTTCCGAGTAGATGCCCGGCCCCTTGATCAGGTCTCCGGTGTCGGTGCCCTTGACGATCACGTAGCTCGCGCCGACCCGCGGGATCCAGATGCGCCCGACGGCGGCGCCGTCGCCGGAGTGATGTTCGAGCTCGCCGGCGAGGAACGCGATCCGGGCGCGCTCGTCGGGCAGGCTCGCCAGCGTCCGGCGCTCGACGGGCGTGGGCGCGGCGAGTTCGACCCGGCGCAGATCCCCGCTCAGGTGGTCCTGTTCGATCATCGCGTACAGCGCCGTGATCGGCTCCTGCCACACGAGCGTCACCACCGCGTCGATCAGCGCCAGGGCGCCGGCGACGATCATCAGGACGGCGAGCGCGCGCAGCGCGCGAGCGCGCCATGAGCGGCGATTCTCCGCCGGCGTGAGCTCGGGGCCGGGCGCTGTGCTGGCGAGCGACTCGGACACTAGGCCCCTATCGTCGCAGAGCGGACTCCGTACCACCAAGCGATCCGGGGCCGGCGTAGGACAGCGGACCGCGGATCGTCACGTCGATGCCGTCCGCCACCACCGCGCCCGCCGGCGGCGCGAGCGCCCTGACGGCGAGCATCGCGGCGGCGGCGGCGCACCCGAACGCGACGCTCCACAGGATCGCGCCCGCGAGCCCGACCTGGCCCGCGGCGAGCAGCAGCACGCCCGTCCACGCCACATCGCCCACCCCGAGGCCGAGCTGGTGGGCGTAGAAGACGATCAGCAGCGCCAGCGGAAGCACGCCGAGCGCGACCAGCGCGAGCGCGGCCAGGCGGCGGGCGAGCGGGCCGATCTCCAGCCGGTCGGGCGCTGCGAGCAACAGCCACAGGTGCAGCGCCGGCAGCGCGAGCAGCGCCGTGAACGGGTTGCCCACCCACGCGACCGCGCCGACCGCGAGCAGGACCAGCAGCATCGGCAGGCCGGCCGCGTCGGGGTCGGGGCGCACGCCCCAGCCCAGGCGGCGGACGAGCACGCCCCACAGCAGCCACGCCAGAGCGAACGTCAGCACGATCGCCACGACCGCCGTGGCGGCCCGGCCGGCGAACGGCAGCGCGCTTCCCAGCACCGGCGCGGCCGGCGCGGCGCCGAGCACTCCCAGCCAGCCGAGCACGTACGCGAACACCGCGCAGACGAGGAACGGCAGCGCGCAGCTCAGCGTCCACAGCGCCCAGCGCCCGACCGCCAGGCGCCGGCGACGCGCGCGGGCGAGCCCGTCCAGGGCGGCGGCCAGCGGCGGCAGCAGCAGCGCCAGCACGAGCAGTCGCAGCGCCCACGCGGGCATCGTCTTGTGCTGCAGCAGCAGGCCGGTCTGCATCGCCTGAGGGACGTCCGGCGCCGTGTCGAGCGCGTCGACGGCGCTCAACACCGCGCGGCCGAAGCCTTCCAGGCGTTCCATGCTCACCGCGTCCCTCGACGAGCCCCCCGCCCCAGCCGGCGGGCCTCGTTCACCGGAGACCTGGACGAGCACCGCGGGGATGCCGGCGGCGTTCAGCACGCCCTGTTCGCCGACCGTCAGGGGGAACGCCAGGTGCGCGAGCTGACCGAGCGTGCTCGGCGCACCCGGATCGACGCCGGCCTCGTCGGTGATCGCCTTGGCGACCGTGCGCTGGAGCTCGAGCGGCGCGGAGCCGAGACCGTCGGAGAACGGCACCACGAACGGCGGGCGCTCGTCCGCGCCGGCGAGGTCGCCGAGCACGATCGCGGCGTCGAGCGGCCCGTGCCCGGCGCCCGGCGCGGACGCGCCGCCGATCGTCGAGAGCTCGGACAGGAGCTGGCGCGCGCCCGCGTCGCCGCCGCTGCCGCCGCTGCTCGACACGAGCACGATCGTGCGCTTGGTCTCGCGCGCGGCGAACACGCGCGCGAGCTCCAGCAGCGCGGCGGTCCCCGACAGTTCCGCCTGCGCGCCGCTCGCGGCGGCGTCGCGATGCGCGAGGATCAGGATCGGCGCGGCGCTGGTCGAGCCCGGACGCGTCGCGACGACCGTGCTCAGCGAGCGTTCGCCGTCGATCGTCTGCGCGTCGAAGCGGTACGTGCGCACCGAGAAGCCGCCGCCGGCCGTGCCGCCGAGCCCTTCGAGCACCCCCGCGACGTGCCGCGCCAGAGCTTCGTCGCCGCGGCTGCCCGGGCGCCGCCCAGGGAACTCGGCGGCCATGCTCTTCAGTTCGGCGAACGCGGGGGCGCCTTCGAACGCGTCGGGGGCGAGCGTCGATGAGAACGGCAGCGGGCGGGAGCCCAGCGAGAACGCGGCGATCGCCAGCGCGAACAGAAAGGGCACGAAAGCCGCTCGGTACAGGCGCCCGTTGAGCATGGTCCTAGACCATAGTCCGCCGCCCGGTCCGCCGCGCGGCTTCCCGCCCGGTCCGCCGCTCGGCTTCCCGCCCGCACCGCGCCCGGGCGGCCCGCTCGAGCCGGCGCCCGCGCCGGTCCACTCGCTCCGCGCGCCCGGTTAGGTATCGTGCCGGCGCGTGCTGCAGCCCGTCGCCGTCGCAAACAAGACGCTCGCCGACTACACGCACATCTGCGGGCGCGAGCTGATCGCCGAGATCCGCGAGCTGGCCGAGCCGCTGCAGGGACAGCGGGTGGTGCACATCTCGGCCACCGCGTTCGGCGGCGGCGTCTCCGAGATCCTGTACACGCTCGTACCGCTGATGCGCGACGTCGGCCTGGACTGCGAGTGGCAGGTGATCTACGGCCGCGAAGAGTTCTTCAACGCGACCAAGCTCATGCACAACGCCCTCCAGGGCGCCCCCCAGGACCTCGACGAGGAGCAGTGGGCGACCTGGCGCAAGTACAACGAGATCAACGCGCGCGAGCTCACCGGCGGCTGGGATGTGTGCCTGGTGCACGACCCGCAGCCGGCGGCGCTGTGCCAGCTGGTGCCGGAGAAGGCCAAGGGCTGGGTGTGGCGCTGCCACATCGACGTGTCGACCCCCAACCCCGGCACGATCGGCCAGCTGCTGCCGTACATCCAGGAGTACCCGCAGTCGCTGTTCCACATGCAGGACTACGTGCCCGAGGGCATGAAGGGCAAAGTCAACGTCGTGCCGCCGGCGATCGACCCGCTGACGCCGAAGAACATGGCGCTCTCGCCCGAGGACGGAGCGTTCGTGTGCGGGCAGTTCGGGATCGACGTCGACCGACCGCTGATCTGCCAGGTCTCGCGCTTCGACCCGTGGAAGGACCCGCTGGGCGTGATCGACGCCTACCGCCAGGTCAAGGAGACGATGCCCGAGGTGCAGCTCGCGCTGGTCGGCTCGATGGCCAGCGACGACCCCGAGGGGTGGGACTTCTTCAACTCGACGATCGCCCACGCGGACGGCGACACCGACATACACATCCTCAACAACTTCAACAACGTCGGCGCGATCGAGGTCAACGCGTTCCAGTCGCACGCCGACGTGCTGATCCAGAAGTCCACGCGCGAGGGCTTCGGCCTGACGGTTTCGGAGGCGATCTGGAAGGCGCGGCCGTTCGTCGGCGGCAACGTGGGCGGAATCCCGCTGCAGATCGAGGACGGCGTCACCGGCTACCTGGTCTCCAGCGTCGATCAGTGCGCGCAGCGCACGATCGAGTTCCTGCGCGATCCCGAGCTCGGCCGCACGCTCGGCAGGCGCGGCAAGGAGCACGTGCGCCAGCACTTCCTCACGCCGCGCTACCTGCGCGACTACCTGAAGATCTTCAACGAGCTTCGCGAGGCATGACCGGCAAGCCGGCACAGCGGATTCCGCTGGTGCTGGTGAGCAACCGCGGGCCGGTCACCTTCCACGCCCACGGAGAGGTGCAGCGCGGCTCCGGCGGGCTGGTGACGGCGCTGACGGGCCTGGCGTCGCACCGCGAAGCGATCTGGATCGCCTCGGCGATGAGCGAGCACGACGTGGCGGTCTCGCGCGAGCACGACGGGCGGGCGTTCCCCGTGCGCTCGCCGGCCGGCGGCGAGTACCAGGTGCGCCTGGTCGTCAGCGACCCGGACGCCTACGACCGCTTCTACAACGTGTTCGCCAACCCGATGCTGTGGTTCATCCAGCACTACCTGTGGGACCTGTCGAACGCGCCGGACATCCGCCGCGAGGAGATCGAGGCGTTCGAGTTCGGCTACAACGTCGTCAACGAGGACCTCGCGCGTGCGGTCGTCGAGCAGCTGGAGGGCGCCTCCGAGCCGGTGGTGATGGTCCACGACTATCACCTGTACACGCTCCCCGACCTCGTGCGCCGCGCCCGTCCGGACGTCTTCCTGCACCACTTCATCCACATCCCGTGGACGCAGCCGGACGCCTGGAGGGTGCTGCCGACGCGCATCCGCGAGGAGATCTACACGGGCCTGCTCGCGAACGACATCATCGGCTTCCACACGCGCTCCTACAGGCACAACTTCCTGCAGTGCTGCCGCGATCTGATGGACCTGGAGGTGGACTTCGAGCGCGGGCTCGTGCGGATCGGGGAGCGGGAGGTGTGGGTGCGCGCGTATCCGCTGCCGATCGACCACGAGGCGACGCGCCAGATCGCGCAGAGCGAGCGGGTGCGGCAGTTCGAGGAGGAGCTGCTGCGCCGCCGCCGGGACTTCCTGATCCTGCGGGTCGACCGCGCGGATCTGAGCAAGAACGTGCTGCGCGGCTTCTCCGCGTTCGACCTGTTCCTGGAGGAGCACCCCGAGTTCACCGAGCGGGTCACGTTCGTGGCCCAGCTGATGCCCTCGCGCACCGACGTGCCGCAGTACGCGGAGTACCTCGAGCGGATCGAGGCGCTGGTGGCGGTCGTCAACCACCGCCACGGGACGCCCGACTGGATGCCGATCCAGCTGAAGCTGCGCGACGACCTGGAGGAGGCGATGGCCGCGTACAAGCACTACGACGTGCTGCTCGTCAACGCGATGTTCGACGGCATGAACCTCGTCGCCAAGGAGGGGCCGATCGTCAACGAGCGCGAGGGCGTCTCGATCCTCTCGGAGAACACCGGCGCGCACGAGGAGCTCGGCGAGTACGCGCTGTCGGTGAACCCGTTCGACATCCAGGAGCTGGCCAACTCGATCCACCTCGCCCTCACCATGGACCGCGGCGAGCGCCGCCGGCGCGCGGAGGGGCTCGCGCAGATCGTCACCTCGCGCGACCCCGGCGACTGGATCGACGAGCAGCTCGCCGACATCCGCGCGAAGGGCGCGTCGCGGTAGAACCGCTACTCTGTGCGGCTGATGACCCTGGCCACCCCGACATACGATCTCGTGCTGCTGCTGGACCCGCAGGCGGAGGAGAGCGTGCGCGCGAAGATCGTCGCCGACACCAGCGCCGCCGTCCAGGCGGGCGGCGAGCTGCTGCGCCACGACGAGTGGGGCGAGCGTCAGCTCACCTATCCGATCGACAAAAAGACGAGCGCCGAGTACCACCTGCTGCAGTTCCACGCCGGCGGGGCCGAGTTGCTCAGCGGCCTCGACCGCACGCTGCGGATCACCGACGGCGTCCTGCGCTTCCGGCTGATCAAGCTCAAGCCGGGCGTGCCCGACGCGCCCGACATGCGCTCCTCCTCGGCGCCCGCACGTCGCGTCGAGACCGAGCCGCCGGTCGAGGCCACGCCGGATGGCGGGCTCGAGGCCGAGGCCGAGCTCGTGATCGCCGAGCCGGCGTAGCCGCACGGCAAACTACGGGCACGCGTGCGATGCGCTGCTACTAAGATCGTGCGCATGAACTGGGCTGAGGAGATCGACGAGCGGTCCGGCAGCAGGACGGACGTGCTGCGCGCGTCGCCGCCCATGTTCGACTCGCGCGTGCTGGACGCCCTCTCGCGCGTGCATCCGGCGGTGCCGGTGATCATCTTCCTGCCCGCGATCGCGGCGATGGCGGCGTGGGGGCTGTCGAGCCTGGGCGTGCCGGCGGTCGTCGGGCTCGCGGTCGCCGGCTACGCGCTGTGGACGCTGTTCGAGTACTGGCTGCATCGACTCGTCTTCCACTTCGAGCCCGAGGACGGGCTGGGGGCGCGCATGCACTGGATCATCCACGGCGTCCACCACGACCACCCGAACGATCCGCTGCGGCTGGTGATGCCCCCGGCGGTGAGCGTGCCCCTGGCGGCCGCCGTGTTCGGGGTGCTGTACCTGATCTTCGGCTCGCGCTACGCGCCCGCGATCGGCGCCGGGTTCTTCAGCGGCTATCTGATCTACGACATGATGCACTACTACCTGCACCACTTCCGCCCCCGCGGGCGGCTGGGAAGGATGCTGCGCGAGCGGCACATGCGCCATCACTTCCAGGACGACACCCGCGGCTTCGGGATCAGCGCGCCCTACTGGGACGAGGTGTTCCGCACCTCTCCGCGGGCGAAGCGATCCGAGGGTCCGTCGAGAAATATCTGACGGTCTGAGCGGCATCGACGCGCGCCGGCGCGAGAGTCGCGCCCGCAGGCCGCTCTAGACTCGGTGGCCGAGTTGCGGGCCGGCACGCTCCGGCCCGTGACGCCGAGCTCACGAGCCGACACGCTTTGGCCCGCAACGATTACAAGCCGAAAGGAATAGAGCCGTGGCCGCCACCAACATCAACCGGGTCGTGCTGACCGGAAACCTGACCGCCGACCCGGAGCTGCGCTCGCTGCCGAGCGGCAACTCGGTGTGCAAGCTGCGCGTCGCGTGCAACACGCGCCGCAAGAACGGGAGCACCGGCGAATGGGAGGACAAGCCCAACTACTTCGACGTCACCGTGTGGGGAGCGCAGGGCGAGAACGCCGCGCGCTACCTGTCCAAGGGACGCCCCGTGGCGATCGACGGGCGGCTCGAATGGCGCGAGTGGGAGACCCAGGAGGGGACGAAACGACAGGCAATCGATATCATTGCCGACTCGGTGCAGTTCCTGGGCTCGCGCGATGACGCCTCCGGTGGAGGCGGGTTCGCCGGCAACGGAGCCTCCAAGGGCAGCGACGTCCCCGTCGACGAAGGGGATTTCCAGCCCGCACCGGTCGCCGGCGCCGCCGGCGACGACGATATCCCGTTCTAGCCAGCACAGCGAGGTCCCAGTGTTTTCCAGCGTAGCCACGCCCGACGATCACCGCAGCCGCGGCGGAGAACGCTGATGGCCAAAGCACGCGGCCGCGGCAAGCCGGTTCGCCGGCGCGACAAGAAGGGCGGACCCGGCAGCGGGCGGCGCAAGCCGTGCCAGCACTGCCGCGACAAGGTCGAGCAGGTCGACTACAAGGACGTGGCCTCGCTGCGCAAGTTCATCTCCGAGAAGGGCAAGATCCGCTCGCGGCGGATCACCGGCTCCTGCCGGCGCCACCAGGTGCAGA
The DNA here is from genome assembly GCA_052148875.1 of Solirubrobacteraceae bacterium. Taxonomy (GTDB): domain Bacteria; phylum Actinomycetota; class Thermoleophilia; order Solirubrobacterales; family Solirubrobacteraceae; genus Palsa-744. The sequence goes on along the minus strand of JBKQHH010000109.1, from coordinate 821 downwards.
TCGCACGCGCGGTCAAGCGCGCGCGCGAGCTGGCGCTGCTGCCGTACGTCAACGAGGGCGGTCGCGACGACGCCCCCGGCGGTCGGCGCGAGCGCGGCGACCGGGACCGCGAACGCTAGGCGTCTGGCATGCCCGAGGCGATTCTCCTGCAGGACGTGGATACGCTCGGCGAGCAGGGCAACGTCGTCGACGTCTCCAAGGGCTACCTGCGCAACTACCTGATCCCGCGCAAGCTCGCCCAGCCGGCGACGAAGGGCGCGATCGAAACGGTCCGCCAGCGCCAGGCGGCGGCCGAGCGGGCGGCGCGCGAGGCGGTCGAGCGGGCGCAGGAGAACGTCAACCTGCTCAACCGCACGGTCCTCACGATCCCCCAGCAGGCCGGGGCCGACGGACGGCTGTTCGGATCGGTGACCGCGCAGGACATCGCCAGCGCGATCCGCGAAGCGCGCGGGCTGCGGCTCGACAAACGCAACGTGCATCTCCCCGAGCCGATCAAGAACGTCGGCACGTACATGGTCGTGGTCGACGTGGTCGACGGCGTGCAGGCGACGATCAAGACGATGGTCGTGGCCAAGAAATGACGCTCCGGGGTTGAGCCGGATCGTCCCAGGCCGCTACGCGGCGGGGGACGATCGTCTCAACTCCTCCGCTTTGCCGAGAACGACGACCGCGCGCAGCGGCTCCGTCCTCGCCTGGTGCGAACATGTGTTCGTGGAGCGCCGGGATAAACCGGAACAGAGCAAGGGATGGAAGAGCCCGACACCGCAAGGGTTAGCGACCCGTGGTGGCCCTGAGTCATGCGTTGGCGTTCGTGAGGGCGT
>JBKQHH010000108.1:0-28825 GCA_052148875.1 Solirubrobacteraceae bacterium | reverse complement strand
GCTGCGCCGGCGCCTCTACGAACAGCTCTCCGGCGAGCTGCCGCTGTTCAGCGCCGTCGGCTGAGGCCGCCGCGCACGGGCGCTTGCGGGCACTCAAGAATCGCTGCCCGCCGCCGAGAACCCGGGGCAGATGGATCTCGGCCTGAACATCGCAGCCTCCGGAATGGTCGCCGAGCAGGTCCGCCAGGATCAGCTCGCCAACGACCTCGCCAACGCCTCCACGCCCGGCTTCAAACCCGACGAAACGCCGCAGCACAGCTTCGGCGCGGTGCTGCTGGCCAACACCCAGGGCGCCACGCCCGTGGGATCCGTGAACGAGGGCGTCGCACTGGGCAAGGCCTACACCAACCCGACGCCCGGCACGATGCAGGAAACGGGCGAACCGCTGGACTTCGCGATCGAGGGCAGCGGCTTCTTCGCGGTCAAGACGCCGCAGGGCGTGCGCTACACCCGCGACGGGCAGTTCACGACCTCGGCCCAGGGCGTGCTCACGGACGCCAACGGCGACCCGGTGCTCGGCGCGAAGGGCGCGCAGATCAAGGTCAGCGCCACGGGCACGGTGCCGGCGAGCGCGATCGGCGTGTTCGAAGTCCCCGGCGCGGCCAAGCAGGGCGAAAACCTGTACACGGGCGCCGCCGCGGGCAAGCCGAACGGCACCGTGCGTCAGGGATCGCTCGAGGGCTCGGGCGTGGACGCGGCCAAGACGATGATCGAAATGATCACCTCGCTGCGCAGCTTCCAGTCCGGCCAGCAGGCGATCCAGACGATCGACCAGACCATGCAGGAGTCCTCCTCGCAGGTCGGCTCGCTGAATCCCAACGCCTGAGAGCGCCCGCCCCAACGCCTGAGAGCGCCCGCGGCTCAAGTCCGCTCGGCGGCGGCCGATCACCTTGGACGAAAAGCTCCGAGCCCGGCTGGACCGCCATGCGGAAAGCCCGGCTCGCCGACGACCACGAACACAGGATGGGCTGATGCTCGAAGGTCTCTATTCCGCAGCAGCAGGCATGTCAGCGCAGCAGGAACAGCTGAACGCGATCAGCAACGACATCGCGAACGTGTCGACGAGCGGGTACAAGTCCGAGCGCGTCGCGTTCAACGACCTGCTGTACAACCCGATCAAGGTCGCCGGCACGGAAACGACCGCCGGCGCCGGCGCGAGCGCGCGGGTGATCGGGCGCAGCGAGGCGCAGGGGTCGATCCAGGAAACCGGCGACCCCCTCGACCTGGCGATCGAAGGCTCTGGCTACTTCGAGGTGACCCGCGCCAACGGGCAGAAGGCCCTCACGCGCGAGGGCACCTTCGGCGTCGACGCGGCCGGGGCGATCGTGAACTCCGAAGGCAACCAGCTCTCGCCGCCGATCAAGCTGCCCGCGGGGGTCGCCGCGAGCGAAGTGAGCATCGCGCCTGACGGCACCGTGACGGCGGGCACGCGCAAGCTCGGTCAGATCAAGCTCGTGACCGTGACGTCGCCCGAACACCTGCTCGCGGACGGAGGCGGGGAGTTCACGCCGACGGCCGCCAGCGGCGCACCGCATCCGGCGACCGGGAAAGTCCGCCAGGGGGCGCTCGAGGCCTCGAACGTGAACATCGCCAGCGAGATGGCGCAGATGGTCAGCACCCAGCGCAACTACCAGCTGACGAGCACCGCGATCCAGGACGAGAGCCAGATGATGTCGATCGCCAACCAGCTGCGCGCGTGATGAGCGTTCCGGCCACCCCCGACGCCGCCACCGCCGCCGGCCTGCCGGCCGTCAACCAGGCGCTGGAGCCGGAGTGGGTGCGCGACGGCTCGGCCGCGACGCAGAAGGCGTACGCGAGCGCGCTGTCGTTCGAACAGACGCTCGTCGAACAGCTCTCGCAGTCGCTGACGGCCGCGAGCGGCCTCGCCGGCGAATCCGCAGGGGAAGGCGAATCCGGCTCCGAAGAAGGCGGCTCCTCGGGCGGCGCGGAGGCTTCCGAGCTCTCCTCGATGCTGCCGCAGGCGCTGACGGCGGGCATCATGAACGCCGGCGGGCTGGGCATGGCGGCGCAGATGACGCGCGAGCTGGAAGGCGTCCATGCCGTGGCGCACACGCACGCGAACGGGGGCACCGGCGCATCATGAGCCCGGCGTCGCTCGTCCCCCACGAGGGCATCCAGCGCGACCGCGCGCTCGCAGCGGACGTGCTGGCCCACCTCGACGCGCAGATCGAGTCGGCGCGGAGCCTGCTCGAGGTCGTGCTGGAGCAGGGCGCTGCGATTCGCGCGCGCGACGTGCACACGGTCGTGCGCCTGGCGGGGATCCTGCGCGGGGAGATGGGTCGCAGGCAGCTGCTCGAGGAGGAGCGCTCGCGCCTGCTCGCACGCAGCGGCGAGCGGCTGGGCGTGCCCGCCGAGGCGGTCACGCTGGTGCTGCTGAGCACGCTGATGGACGACGCCGGCGCCGAGCGCGCGAGCGCCCGCAGCGCCGAGCTGCGAGGCCTGCTGCACGAGCTCCAGCGCGAGCACACGTGCAACCGCGCGCTGATGCAGATCGAGCTTGGCTTCCTCGACCACCTGATGGGCATGCTCTCGCTCGACGGGGTCAACGGCTACGACACCCACGGCTCTTCCACGCCCATCACGCGGTCCCGCCCCCACGGCGGCCTGCACGTACTCGACCTGCGCGCCTGACGCGATGTCGATCCCGACCCTGCAAGGACTGCAGACCGCGCTCAGCGGCCTGATCGCGGAGCAGACGGCGCTCGACACGACCGGCAACAACATCGCCAACGCGAACACCGAAGGCTACTCGCGCGAGACGGCGCTGCTGGAACCGAACCCGCCGCTGCCGATCCCTTCGATCTCGGCTCAGACGGGCCGGGGCGCACAGCTCGGCGCGGGCGTCACCGTGGCGACGATCACGCGCATCCGCAACATCTACCTGGACGCCCAGTACCGCGCGCAGAACAGCGCCGTGGGCGCGGCCAACACGCAGGCGGAAACGCTCCAGCTGGCGCAGACGGCGTTCAACGAACCCTCGACCGAAGGGATCGCCAGCCAGCTGTCGGCCTTCTGGAGCGCGTGGAGCAGCCTCGCCGACTCGCCCACCAACGAAGCCGCCAAAGAGGGCGTGGTGGCGGCGGGCGAACAGCTGGTGAGCGCGTTCAACCAGCTCAGCGCACAGCTGTCGACGATCTCGACGCAGGCGGGCGAACAGTACAACTCGCTCACGGGCCCGTCGGGCGAAGTGGAAGACTTCGCCAACCAGATCGCGCAGCTCAATGGCCAGATCAAGCTCGCCGAAGAAGCGGGCCAGCAGCCCAACAGCATGCTCGACCGGCGCGATCTGCTGCTCGACAAGCTCTCTGCGCTGGCGAACGTGACGATCACAGAACAGCCCGACCACACCGACACGGTCAGCTTCGGCGACGCGGCCAAACCGCTGGTCGAAGGCACGACCGTCAACTGGCCCCAGGCGCTCACGGAAGCCGCCGGCGGTCAGCTCGGCGCGCTGCTCAACCTGACAGGGCCCAAAGGCGCGCTGACGGCGCTGCGCACGAACCTCGACGAAGTCGCGAGCACGCTCGCGACCACCGTCAACCAACACCTGGAAAAACAGTTCTTCTCGGGCGAAACCGCGGCGACGCTGACGGTGATGGTCGAAGCGTCGGAAGTCCAGGCCTCCGGCAGCAAAGCCGTGGGCGGCAACGAAGTGGCCCTGGAAATCGCGGCGCTGCGCGGCGGCGAAGCCGAACAGGGCTACGCGACGCTGGTCGAGAAGCTCGGCAGCGACGTGCGCAGCGCCAAGGACGACCAGACCACCCTGCAGGGCACCCTCACGGCGATCAACGACCAGCGCCAGGGCGTATCGGGGGTCTCGCTCGACGAAGAAATGACCAACCTGATCGCCTTCCAGCGCGGCTACCAGGCCTCGGCGCGCACGCTGACGGCGATGGACTCGATGCTGGAAACGCTGATCGAGCACACCGGCGTGGTGGGGCTGTAGCGATGAGCGAGCGGATCACCCCGGCGATGGTCACGAGCGCGACGCTGAACGACCTCAGCTCGTCCCTGGCCTCGCTGCAGCGCACGACCGACGAACTGTCCTCCGGCCGGACGATCCTCGAACCGTCGGACAACCCGTTCGGCGCCAGCCGCGTGATCGACCTGCAGAGCCAGCTCGACGGGCTGAGCTCCTACGAAAGCAACGCTCAGGACGGGATCTCGTGGGAGAACGCGGCCAGCAGCGCGATGTCGAACATCAACGAAGTCACGCAGCGCGTGCGCGAACTGGTCGTGCAGTCCGCCAACGGGACCAACAACCAGAGCGACCTGAGCACGATCGCGACCGAGGTCGAACAGCTGACCGAAAGCGTCAAGCAGGACGCCAACACGCAGTATGCCGGCCAGTACGTGTTCTCGGGGACCGCGACCACGACTGCGCCCTACGAACAGGGGGCCGGCGACGAATACAAAGGCAACGCCGAAGCCGTGGCCCGCTCGGTCGGGCCGGGAGCGTCGGTGACGGTCAGCACCAACATCTCCACGCTGCTGGGCAACGGCGAAGCCGCCAAAGACGGCAAGCTGCTGGACACGCTGCGCACGATCGTGGCGCACCTGCGCGGGGGCACGGCCGAAGACAGGGAAGCGCTCGGCACGACCGACCTGAAGGCCCTCGACGGGAACCTGGAAACGCTGAGCCAGCTGCAGGCGGTCGCGGGCAGCGCGAACGACCAGCTGAAGGCGGCTCTCACCCGCAACGAAGGCCTGCAGACGTCGATCACCGAGAGCCTCGCCGGCGTCGAGGACACCAACGTCGCCGCCACGTCGATCGCGTACGCCAACGAGCAGGCCGCGTACTCGGCCGCGCTGCGCGCCGGCGCGACGATCGTCCAGGAATCCCTGCTCAACTTCCTGCAGTAGCCGATACCCAAGGAGACCGCATCATGTCCGTGACATTCGAGAGCATCCGCTTCGGGACCGTCGAGATCCAGCCGGAGGAAGTGATCGAGTTCCCGTTCGGGCTGATCGGCCTTGGGGGCCTGCGCTATGCGCTGATCGACCGCAACCCCGGCACGGGCTTCCTGTGGCTGCACGCGGTCGACGATCCTGCGCTCGCGCTGCCCGTGGTCAGCCCCCATCGGTTCTTCTCGACGTTCACGCTCGAGATCGCGCCCGAGGATCGCGAGCGCACGGGGCTCGAGGACGTGGCCGGGGCGCAGCTGTACGTGACCGTGCGCGCAACGCCCAACCCGCTGGACATCACGGCGAACCTGCGTGCCCCGCTCGTGATCCTCGAGGGCCGCGGGTACCAGGTGCTCAACACGAGCGAGGACGCTCCGCTGCAGGCGCCGCTGTTCACGCTGCCCGCGCAGCAGCAAATTGCTTCATAATCGGCCCCGATGCTGATCCTGACGCGTCGTCCCGGAGAGCGCGTCGTCATCGGCGACGAGATCCTCGTGACCGTCATGGGCGTCAGCGGCCACACGGTCCGCCTCGGGATCGCGGCGCCGGCTGGCGTGCCGATCTACCGCGAGGAGATCTGGCTGGCGGTCAGGGAGGAGAACCGCGCGGCCGCCGCCGCGGCCGCGGACGCGCTCCCGCCGGCGCCCCCGCAGGAGCCCCCGCAGGCTCCGGCGCAGACGCCCTCGGACGACCAGGCCGCGACCCAGGGTTGACAACAGGTACCCGAGAGTCCGTATGATCTGGGGTCGGCGTCGATTCGCGGGCGCCGGAAGATCTCACGGACGAGGAGAGGGTCGATGGACGAGGGACACATGATGACGCGCCGCACGCTGCTGCACAGGGCGGCGGGGCTCGGAGTCGCGGCGTCCACCCTGGGCGCGCTGGACCTGCTGGCGTTCATGCCCGAGCGGGCGCTCGCGGGCAAGAGGTCCGCGCTGCCGGAAGTTCAGTTCCAGATCGAAAAGTTCATCGCTCCAGCCTTCAAGGTCGAAGGCGTGAAGGCGCGCTTCGCGCCTGTCTACACGACGTTCGCGACGTTCGCCCTGACGCGCACGCCGACGCAGGCCGACCAGGCGACGCTCGCGAGCGCGCTGGCGAGAGTGGAGGCGAACTACCCGTTCAGCCCGAGCGGCGTGTTCACGACCGTCGCGTACGGCGTCCCCTACTTCGAACGGCTGCCCGGCGGGATGACCGGCACGCTGGTCGCCAAGCACATGCCCCGGCTGATCTCCGAACCGCAGCTGTATGCGCTGGAAGAGGCCGTGCCGGGGCCGACCGATGTCTCCCCCGAAAATCCGGAAGTGAGCAAGCTGCGCTTCGACGTTCCCGTGCAGATCGAGTCCAACGACATGCTCGTGACGTTGCGCAGCGACTCGAGCGAGATCATCGACGACGTGCTCGCGTGGCTGGCGGGCGAAAGCTCGACGCTGGCGGGCGTTGACGTGGGCGACTCGGAGCTCGGGGAACTGCTGACGGTGACCTCGCGCCGGCTGATGTTCACCCAGATCGGGCTCCCGCGCAAGATCGCCGAAGAACAGGGCCTGCCGTACGCGGAAATGATCAACCCGGAGTCACCGATGTGGATGGGCTTCGTCTCCCAGCAGGTCGGCAGCAGCGGGCCGCCGCCGATCACCACGTTCGTCGGAAACGGGTCGGCCAAGCTCACCACCGCGCGGGGCGGCGACTACTTCGACCATGGCTCGATCGTGCACCTCTCACACGTGATCCAGGACCTCGAGCAGTTCTACGAAAGACCCAAAGAAACATACGCCCGGCGCGCGGCTGCGATGTTCAGCGCCGATCCCCTCCCCAGGCCGGGCAACGCGGACCAGTTCACCAACGGCGGCGGGCCGGCCTTCATCCCCAACGTCTTCACCAACCCCCAGCGGGCCGCCGACGAAGCCGAAGGGACCGGCACGTTCGACCGCCAGCCCCACATCGCCCACACCACGGCGCTGCAGCGCTCCAGCAGGGCGCCCGATCGCAAGCCGATGCACATCCGCGCCGACGGCCCCGGCTTCGACTCGCTCGACGTTCCCGACGGCTCCCAGCAGCCCAAGCTGCACTTCAGCATCTTCGTCCCGACCGCCGCCTTCTTCGCCACGATGCGCCGCAACCAGGCCTCGCTCGACCTCGCGCGGACGTACAGCGTGCCCGCGCAGAACCTCGGCCTGGAGCGCTTCCTGACGGCCACGCGCAGGCAGAACTTCCTCGTGCCACCGCGGCGCAACCGCGCGTTCCCGCTCATCGAGTTGGCCTGAGCCGCCGACGAGGCCGCGCGGCGACACGAACGGCCGCGGCGCCGGCTCGGCTGGCTGGCCAGCTTGACCCCTGCGCCCACCGCATGTAGACTGCCGGTGGCCCGGAGGTCAAGCCGGGCATGGCAGTGCGCCTCGTTGGCGAGGCGGTATCGGGTCCCCGCATGGAGGGACGCCCGCTGATGGGCCCGATCACCTCACCTAGGATCGCATCCTGCCAATCAAGACTAGGGAGGGAGACTGTCGAGAATGCATTCCATCCGAAGCGCTTTCAGGAGCATCCTGGCGCTGCCGCGGTTCGCGGCCGTCGTGGCGCTCGCAGCCGTCGCGCTGGGCGCCGCCGCGAGCGTCGCCAGCGCCAACGTCAAGGAAGTCGAGGTCGTCAGCCAGGGCGAACCGCCGGCGACGCTTCCCAAGCACGTCCACTACTTCAAAACCATCCAGGCCGCGGTCGACGCGACCACGCACGGCGCCTGGGTGCTGATCGAACCCGGCGTGTACGACGAAGAAGTCAAGGTCACAAGGCAACACTCCGGAATCTTCATCCGCGGGATGAACCGCAACGAAGTGATCGTCGACGGCCAGGGCTTGAAAGTCCCCGGCGGGCGCAACGGCATCGAAGTGTACAAGGCGAACAACGTCTGGATCGAAAACCTCACCGTCCGCAACTTCGAACGCGAAAGCCTGAACGGCGCCGGCGGCAACGAGATCTGGTGGAACGGGGGCGCGGAGTCGAAAAAACAAGGCGCTCACGGCTGGTACGGGCGCTATCTGACCGCGTATGACACCGGCCTCAACGGCGGCTACGGCATCTTCACCAACAACGAGTCCGAAGGCGAATGGGAACACATCTACGCCTCGGGTTTCAACGACTCCGGCATGTACCTCGGAGCGTGTCCTGAATGCAAGGCGCGCATCGACGACGCGGTGATGGAATACAACGCGCTCGGCTACTCGGGCTCGAACTCCGGCGGAAACCTGCTCATCGAAAACTCGGTGTTCCGTCACAACACGACGGGAGTCGCACCGAACTCCGAAAACCCCGGAGACGGCCCGCCGCCGCAGAACGGCGCCTGCAACCCCTCCAAGCCCTTCAAAGGGCGTCACGGCAAACTGCCCGAATTCACCACCACCGAATTCGCGCACTGCACGATCATCCGCAACAACCTGATAACCGAAAACAACGACCTCACCGCTCCGGCGAACACGTCGGCCGCGGCCGCGCCGTGGGGCGCGGGCGTCGAGCTGCCGGGTGACTACGGCGACCTGGTCGAACACAACATCATCACGGACAACCCGAGCGACGGCGTGCTCGCGTTCGAGTACCCCAACCCGTTCCCGCCGGAAGCGGACACGATCTACTTCCAGAACTCAGGGAACGAGATCGCCGACAACACGTTCTCCGGCAACGGCTACCTCGGCGGCCCCTACGCCGGCGACGTGGCGTTGGAGGGCGGGCAGTTCGGCAGCAAGCAGTCCGTCAACAACTGCCTGACCGGCAACTCGTTCGCGGACGCGACCTATCCGGCGGAAATCGAAGGGACCTGGGGCTGCCAGAACAAAACAACCCCCAACGGCGTGACCGAAATCTCATTCATCGGTTACCTGCTGGAACTGCAGGCGGAATCGGAAGACAGGCCGATCATCGAACCGGTCGGGCCTCCGCCGGCGCAGCCGACGATGCCGAACCCGTGCGAAAACGTGCCCACGAACCCGCTGTGTCCGTGAGGCAGTAGCAAGCGGTCGTCGACCGACCGCTGCGTGGTGGACACCGCCGCCCCCTGCGAAGGGGGGCGGCGGTGTCGCTTCAAGCGTCGCTTCTGTCTGCGCCCGGCCGGCGGCGATCGGCGAGCTCTGTGAAGCGATCCCCGCGCTCCTCGAAGTCGCGGTAGTGGTCGTAGCTGGGGGCGGCGGGCGAGAGCAGGATCACCGCGCCCGGGGGCGCGAGCGAGAGCGCCCGCGTGACCGCCTGCTCGAGGTCGGCCGCCCCGACCGCGCGCGCCGGGGGCACGCCCGCGTCGAGTGCCGCCGCGAGCAGGCGCGCACCGGTGGACGGCACCCCGACGACGCTCGCGCCTGCATCGGCCAGCGCGCGGCCGAGCGGCGCGTAGTCCTGGCCACGGTCCTGGCCGCCGCCGATGAGGACGATCTCGCGGCCGGGGAAGCTCGCGAGCGCGGCGACGGTCGACTCGGGGGTGGTGGAGATGCTGTCGTCGACCCACAGGACCCCGTCGCGCTCGAGCACCGTCTGCAGCCGGTGCGCGAGCGGCTGGAAGCCCTGCAGCGACGCGGGCAGCGGCGGCGGCGCGACGCCGAGGGCTTCGAGCGCGGTGAACGCGGCGCATAGGTTCAGCGCGTTGTGCTCGCCGCGCAGCGGCAGCTCCGCGTCAGCCGCCACCTGCTGGCCTCGCAGCGCGATCCCGCCGGCGACCGCGTCCCAGCCGTCGGAGAGTCCGTAGCGAACCACCCGCGGCCCGGCGTGCGCCCCCGCCGGACGCTCGTCGCCCTCCCCAGCGCCGCTCGGCAGCGCATCCAGCAGGCGCTGGTCGCGGCCGTTGACGACGGCCACGCGCACGCCCGGCAGGCCCAGCAGGCGCAGCTTGTCCGCGCGGTAGGCCTCCTCGGAGCCGTGCCAGTCGGTGTGCTCGCGGAACAGGCTCGTCACGACCGCCACCTCCGGCCCGGTCCGCAGGTCGGCGGTGTGGTAGCTGGAGAGCTCCACGACGGTGACGTCCGCGGGCTCGCTGTCGAGCAGGTCGAGCGCGGGGACGCCGATGTTGCCCGCCAGCTGCGCCGTGCGCCCGGCGGCGCGCGCGAGATGACAGGCGAGCGCGGCGGTGGTGCTCTTGCCCTTCGTGCCGGTCACGCCGATCACGCCCTCGCCGCCGCGCTCTGCGAGCCACAGCGCGGTGGCGGTCGTCACGGGCGTGCCCGCCGCCAGGACGGCGCGCAGCTGCGGACGGTGGATGGACACGCCGGGCGAGCGCACGACCACGTCGCAGCCGGCCAGCGCCGCCACGACCGCGTCCTCGCCGTCGCCGTCGCCGTCGCAGGTCACGATCCGCGCGTCGGGGGCCCGCAGCGCGTCGCGAACGTCATCGGCGGGAGCGGCGTCGAAGGCCGCGACGACGATCTGCGCGTCGGGCAGGCGGCGCGCGAGCTGGTCGGCGAACGAGCGGATCTCCCGACCCGCTCCCCACACTCCGATGCGGGCGCCGTCAAGCTCCGAGAACCGCACGGACATCCGCCAGCAGCGCCGCTGGCACGGCGTGCTCGTCGCTGAGCGCGAGCACCGCGTCGGGATCGCCCGCGTCGGCGGGAAACTGCGGCAGCACCTCGGCCGCCAGGCGCCGCACCACGGCGTGCGCGCTCCAGCGGGGATCGGCGGCGAGCAGGCGGATCGCCGCGAGGCTCTCCTGCTCCTCGCCGACGCACTCGAACGGCTTGTGGCCGCCGGTGGCGGTGAGCAGCGCGAAGCCCGCGAACTGGCTCTCCTGCGCCAGCAGGTCGGCTCCGAACACCTGGCGCAGGTGCGCGGGCGTGCTGAAGGGGGCGAGCGCGAGGAACACGAAGCGGCACTTGGGGCAGTCGCAGCACCAGGAGCTCGCGCGCAGCGCGGGATCGATGCGGAAGATCGCGTTGCAGCTGGTGAAGGCAGCGTGGTAGGGCTCCATGCGTGCGAACGCGCGCGCGATGGCGAGCTCCGACGCGGGCCGCAGGATCGAGAACAGCGCGAGCTCCGGGGCGAGCTCGGCTACCGCTGCGCTCAGCAGTCGCTCCGCGCGCAGCCCCTTGCTGAACTGGTGGTTGACCTCGACGCCGTCCCACACGACGTTGCCGGCGGACGCCGAGCGCTCGTTGGCCATGGCGACCGCGTCGAAGCCGTTCAGCGCGGCGGTCAGCAGCGCGACGCACGAGACGATCGCGGTGACGGGGACGTGGCCGTTGATCGCCCCGGCGCCGTTCAGCGCGGGCAGGCCGGGATCGAGCGTGCGAGTGGCGAGCAGGTGCGGCAGCCCGGCGACGGCGACGGTGCGCGCGATCGGCGGGGCGTCGCCGACGGAGAACAGCGCGAGCTCGCGGCCCGAGCGCCTGACGATCTCGAGCGCCACCGCGGAGTCCTTGCCGCCGCCGACCGGCACGAGCACGCGTCGTAGCGAAGTGTCAGCCGGCTGCGCGATCGTCCCCGCGGCTGTCGCCAGCCGCGTCGACGACGCTCCGCCGGCGAACGACGGGCGCGGTAGACCCGGTAGGCCATTCGTGAACGCCAGCTCCGCGAGGCCCTCCGAGTACAGTGCCTCGAGCAGCGCGGCCGCCGCCGGCGGCGGGGCGCCCGTCTCGCAGCTCACCACAGGCGGCAGCGCCGTCTTGAAGTAGCTCACCCCCGCCACCCAGTGCAGGAGCGCCAGCAACCCGTCTACGTCCCGGCGCTCGTCCTCGCCGAGCTTGCGCGCGGGGTCGCCCAGCGGTAGCTCGAACACCTCGACGAACGAGATCTCCTCGTCGAGCGCGTAGCGGAGCGTCACGTGCCCGCGCGCGTCCAGCTCGCGATCGAGGAAGCGGAAGATGTGAAACGCCGTCGGGTCGAACAGCGCGGGGAGCTGCTTGGCGTCGGCTGCCATCTGACGGACAGCCTAGAGCGTCTACTCCAGACCCAGCCCGCGCGCGCCAACGTCGAGCGCCGTGCGCGTGACCCGCTCGACGGCCTCGCTGCGATCCCGCTGCAGGTACCAGCGCGCGAGCTGGACGACATGCCGGGCGAGCGGGGCTGGGTCCAGGAGCTCGACGGCGAGGCGCAGCTGACGGCTGTGCAGCTCCGCTTGCACGACCGCGAAGCGGTAGTCGGGGTCGCGCGCGGGCTCGCCGTCCGGTGCGCGACGCCCGCCGGACGCGCGGGCGCAGGCGAGGTCCCAGCCCGGGCTCTCGCGCGCGCGCAGCAGCTTCTCGGCGAACAGGTCGACGCGTTGCTTTGCGGGATGCGGCAGGAAGTACCCGAGCGCAACCTGCGCCGCGGCCCGCTCCGGCGAGCCGAGCCGGTCGAGCACCTGCTCGCCGCGCGGGTCGGCCTCGATCTCCGCCTCGAGCCACTCGGCGAGCTCTTCGATCGCCAGCGCGCCCGGCTCGCCGGAGGCGAGCGCCGGCTGTCCGGCGGAGACCTCGCCGTGCACGACCTCGTGGGTCGGGTGCGCTTCCAGGCCCCTCTCGGCCAGCAGATGACCGGCGACCTGGCGGGCGATGGCAACGCGCGAGACCCACTCGGCACCGCAGACGTGGATCGAGATCGTGCCCTCGAGCTTCGGCGCGGCCAGCCAATATGCGACGTCGCCCAGATGCGCAGCAGGCAGGCTCGCGCCCAGTGCGAGCGCGCGAGCGGCGAGCTCCGCGGCGTCGGCCGGGAAGTCCGACGCGAAGAAGACCCTGTCGAAGGCGATTCCGAGTCGGTCGAGCGTCTCGCGCTGGCCGGTCAGCCGATCGACGTCCTCGCCGGCGGCGGGCGGCTCGGCGTCGGAGATCAGGCTGCGGCGCTCGACGTTCGCTCCGGCCTGGTCGAGCGCGGCGGCGAGCGCGTTGCCGAGCGCGAGGTTGCGCAGGTGCCCGACGTTCAGGGCTTCGGTGGCGGGCGCATCGCAGAACTGCACCGAGAAGCGCTCCCCGCGCGCCAGCTGCGCGAGCCGCTCCTCGCCGCCGTCACCGTCCTGCAGGGCGGCGCCGGCCGCTTCGATCCAGCCGTCGTCCAGACGCAGCTCCGCCCCGTCGTCCACACAGCGCACGCGACCGGCCCACGGCTCGCGCTCGATCCGGGAGAGGGCATCCAGCGCGCTCGCGTCCTCCCGCCACGTCGGCGAGCGCGGCAGCAGCTTCAGGTCGAAGCGATCGCTCGGGCGGGGCGACGCGCGAGCCGACCAGTGCGCCCCGGGGCCACTCTCCGCTTGGGAGTATTCGAAGTAGTCGAGGGGGTTGGCTGCCGCGGGCATTCGTGGGCTGGATCGCCGTCAGCCACTGCTCCCGCCCGCGGGCGAACCACGCGCCAGAACGCTTCTCCCCATTCGCATATAGCCCATATCATGAAACTATGCAGCATGTCGAACCTCTGTCAAGGGGAGTTTTCGTTCCCCGCCTCCAGGCGGGCGCCCGAGCGGCCGCAGGCCAAGGCCCGGGCCGGCCTCGGCGAGGCGAGTTGGCCGGGGCCCTCAGTCGTTGGCGGTGACGGCCTCGAGCAGCTCGGAGAAGCGCTCGCGCGCGTGCTCGCGGCGCGTGGGCAGGTGCTCGCTGGGCACGCCGTCGGCGGGCGGCGCGTAGCCGCGCAGCAGGTGGCGGGCGACGGACTGGCGGTGGACCTCGTCGGGGCCGTCGTAGATGCGCGCGGCGCGCGCGAAGCGGTACATCTGCTCGAGCGGCAGGTCGGTGGAGTAGCCGAGCGAGCCATGCACCTGCAGCGCGCGGTCGACGACGTCGTGCAGGACCCTGGCGCCGTAGAACTTGATCAGCGCGACATCGGTGCGCGCGGCACTGGCGCCCTGGGTGTCCATGACCCAGGCGGCGTGCAGCGTCATCAGGCGCGCGGCCTGCATCTCGGCGGCGCTGTCGGCGATCCAGTTCTGGACGGTCTGCTTGTCGGCGAGCAGCGAGCCGTGCGCGTGGCGGTAGGTGGCGCGCTCGCACATCATGTCGAAGGCGCGCCGCGCGACGCCGAGCCAGCGCATGCAGTGGTGGATGCGGCCGGGCACGAGCCGGTGCTGCGCGAGCAGGAAGCCCTCGCCCTCGCCGCCGAGCAGCGCCTCAGCGGGCACGCGCACACCCTCGTAGGCGATTTCGGCGTGTCCGCCGTAGGCGCCGAACTGCTCCCACGGGTGCTCCATGGTGGGCACGTCGCGCAGGATGTCGACGCCTGGCGTGTCGGTGGGGACGACGAACATCGACGCCCGCTGAGCGGGGCGCGCGTCGGGGTCGGTGACGGCCATGACGATCAGGAAGTCGGCGATGGAGGCGTTGGAGGAGAACCACTTGCGCCCGTCGATCACCCAGCCGTCGCCGTCGCGCACGGCGCGCGTGCGCAGCTGCGTGGGGTCCGAGCCGGGCGTGTCGGGCTCGGTCATGCTGAACGCGCTGCGCAGATCGCCGGCGAGCAGCGGGTGCAGCCAGCGGTCCTTCTGCTCGGGCGTGCCGGCGAGCGCGAGGATCTCGGAGTTGCCGGAGTCGGGCGCGGCGTTGCCGAACGCGAGCGGCGCGATCGGGGAGGTGCCGAGGATCTCGTGCATGAGACCGAGGCGCACCTGCCCCATGCCCTGCCCGCCGAGCTCGGGCGGCAGGTGCGTGGCCCACAGGCCGCGCTCCCTGACGCGCTCCTGCAGCGGCGCGATCGCGCGCGCGAGCCCGTCGAGCCCGAGATCGTGCCAGATCGCCTCCAGCGGCCAGATCTCCTCGCGCACGAGCTCGCGCATCCAATCCAGCTGCTCCTGAAAGTCGGGGTCGGTGGAGAAGTCCCAGCTCATCGTGTCGGCTCCCTCCGGTCAGCGTGCGGTCGAATCGTCAAGCCGAAGCCTACGCCCTGCGCTTGGAAGCCCTGCGCCCGGGTGCCTTGCGCGTGGGTGCGTGGCGCTTCGGGCAGCCGAGCACGGCGAGCTTCGTCGTCTGCCTGCGCACGGCGCCGTTCTGGCCGGTGACGGCGGTGTCCATGGCGAGGCTCTGCCCGCACAGGCTCCCGTGCGCCTTCGCCGGCACGTTGGCGGCGAGCAGCGAGTGCGGACCGGCGCCGAGCACGAGGCCGAGCGTGGAGATCGGCACGTCGGGCAGCGAGCGGAAGGCGGCGGAGATGACGCCGTGTTTGATGATCGCCTGCCCGACGACGTCGACGGTGACGCCTTCGCCCTGCAGCACGAACTCCAGAGTGGGCGAGGAGGCGCGGCCGTGGGATACGAGGTAGACGGGCCCGACGAGCGCGTGGCGCAGGACGGGGGTGATGACGGTGACGCTGCCGACGACGGAGGCCGCGGGGCAGCCGGCGGGGTCGGCTTCGAGCACGGCCGCGAGGCACGCGTGCTGCAGCGTGGTCAGCCGCACGGGCAGCTGCTTGGGGATGTCGACCTTGACCTTGGCGATGTTCGCCTGACCGGGCGGGGATTCGAGCCGCATGTGCAGGTAGGCGCCGTCGGCTTTGCCGGTCTTCGCGTGGGTCAGCCCGCTGAGCCTGGGCTTGAACGCGAGCGTCGCGCAGTTGGCCGCCTGAAAGCGTGATGAGACGGATGCCAGGGCGCCGTCGCTGCTCTCGAGCGTTCCCTGGATCCCGAGCGCCTGGCAGTCGGTGGGGTTGAAGACGAAGCCTTGGCGGTCGATGTCGAGGTTGACGGTCTTGATCTGCAGCGGTATCCCGTCCAGGCTCTGGGGCAGCGGATCGCTGGCGATCGTCAGCGCGGCGGTGCTGGGGTCGACGTCGATCCGCGCGCCGACGTCGATCGTGCCGAGGTCGAGCGGGCCGGCGACGGCGGGCACGACGATCGACAGGCCGAACGGCGCGCCCTCGTAGGGGCCGGTGAGGTACACGCGCCCGTTGAGGAACACGGGGTCGGCGCCGGGTCCCGCGCCGACGGTGGCGCTGCCGATTTCGCTCTGCGGCGGGCACGCGCCGGCCCGCGCCTGGGCTTCGGCGCAGAGCCCGACCTTGGAGAGCATCCCGAGCAGTCCCGGCGGCAGGTGCACGGTGACGCCCTGCAGATCCTCGTCCTGGTCGGTGCGCGAGAGCGTGACGGTGAGGGGACTGAAGGCGCCGGCCTGGTTGTTGGTGGTCCCGGCGAGGAACGACGGGTGGAACTGCGCGGGCGGGCAGCCGCTCACCGCGAACGGTTCGCTGGACGGTTCGGCGGGCGTTTCGCTGCTGTAGGGGGTCAGCTGCGAGGTGGCGCTGAGCGGGGTCCCGCAGGCGGTGGGGTTGGCGAGCGGCGCGGTCGAGCCGCCGTCGAGCGTCAGCTTCAGCTCTTCGAACGGCAGCTGCGGGCTTTCGTCGAACGTGACCGTCAGCTGCCCGGTGCTCTGGTCGATCGAGCCGGAGCCTGCGAGCTTGACGGTCACGCCCGAGCCCTGCGCCTGCACCAGCAGGCGCACGAGCCGGCCTTCCTGTGCGTCGGCGGGCGTGCAGGGAGCGCACTGGGGTTCGCCGAGGAAGACGTGGCCTTCGAGCGGGCTGGACAGCAGCGGCGTGGCGATCTTCACCGTGCCGATCCGCGACCTGGCCGGGCAGGTGGCGGCGGTGAGCGAGCGCAGCTGGAACTGAACTTCTGAGCATCCCTGCAAGCCGTTGGCGACGGACGGCGAGACGACGACGCCCGCGGGCAGGCTGACGACCGCCTTGCGCAGGTCGGGCGTGGCGAGCGCGGTGGGGTCTTCGTTCTGCGGCACGTGCACGTCGATCGTGTAGCCGCTCGGCGCGCCCGCCTGCGTGGTTTCGGGCGCAAGCACGAGCGACGGCGTGAACGACAGCTGTTCGCAGCCGGTGATCGCCGAGAGCGGCTGCTTGCCGAGGAGCAGCCGAGGTTCGGGTTCCGGGTTCTCCCAGGAGTCGCCACGTGTCCGGACCGACGGTTCACCGCTCAACGGTTCACCCCGACAGCTGCTGGGCAGCGTGAGAAACGGCCTTGCCGCGATGCCGCTGGCGCAGCTCACCTGTTTTTCCACCCCGCCTTCCACTTTGACGGACGGCTTGCAGAATTCCCCGTCCTGCTGGCGTCCCTGCCCGAACGTTCCTTCGCGTTCGAGATCGTGATCGCCATCGGCAGGCACTCCCCACAGCGTCAGGATCGCGCCCTGCAGGGGACCGGTCTCGGGAACGTCGTTCAAGAACGCCGTCAAGCCGTATTCCCCGTTCCCGCGAAGATGGAAGAACATCGGGATGTGACCGATCCCGGCCACCGAGAAGCCGAGCTCGACGGGCTCGCCCGCCGGTGGAACCACGTTGAAGACGGGGTAGACCGCGGGGTGAAACGAGCCGTAGAAGAACGGCTTCACCGTTCCGACCTGGCTGTCGAGTGGACAGTTCAACACTTCCAGTTCCAGGAACGCCTGCTGGCTGCACTGCGGCACGGCGGTTGGGTTGCCGATCAGCCCCGGCGGGAAATCGACTTCCAGATCCTTGGGCGCGGCGTTGGCGAGCGGCTCTTCGGAGGGAGGCCCTTCGCGTGCGCTGACGTTGAACGCGAGGCTCGCGTTGAGCTCGTATGGATGCGAGCCGGCCTGCGTCTCTGCGTTGCCGCCTTCATCAGCGATGCCGACGTCGAACAGCGAGAGGCCGAAGGGGACCGGTTCGGTGTCGATCGGCGTCGTTTCTTCCGCCGACGCGCTTGGCGCGCCACCGCCCGCGACAGTCGCGACGTTGGGCCCCAGAGCCTTCGCCGCGCCGGACACCGAGACCGTGATCGTCACCACGATCGTCGCCCCAGCCAGCACCTCCCCGCGAGAGGCGTCTTCTTCATATGTGCATGTCACCGGTCCCGGAGCCGGCGCGATCGAGCACGTCATTTCGTATTTTGGCAGCCCGTTCCCGTTGGCCGCTTCGCCGCGGGCCGAGACGTTCGTCGCCGTGACCCCGGACGGCAGGGTGTCGGTCACCGTCACCACAGAGCCATGCGTCGTGGGCAGGGCGCCGTCGTTGCGGACGATCAGCACGTAGGCGTCGGACGTGTCGCCCGCCTTGAAGTATGTCGGCTGGGGCTCGGAGACGATGCTCCAGTGCGGGCTCGCGGGGGCCGCCATCGACGGGGCGGCTCCGATCGCGCCGAGGATGAACAGCGCCGCGAGCAGCCACGCGACCCGGACGAACGCCCCTATCTCGAGCCGGATGCCGCCATCGCGCTGGCGGCGCACCTCGCTCACCTTCGGGACCGGCGGCGCTCCGGCACGGCACCGCGGCGGGCCTTCTTGGCCTTGGGCGCGTATCGTTTCTTCGCCGCATCGATGCACACCGAGCGCTCCTTCCTGTGCCTCAGCTTCTCGCACCTGGCCAGGGCGCGCGAGAGCAGTTGCTTGCGCGTCGGCTTCGCGGGCGGCGCGGGCGCGCGGGTCCCCGCGCCCGCGAACGACGCCGAGACGGGCACTGAAAACGACGGCGGCAGGTTGAGCGGTTCCCGGCAGGCGCCGCCCTGACACGGCATCAGCGCGGGCGGTTCCGCAAGACCTCCGTCGACCCGCGCGTCGTAGACGTCGACCAGTTCGTCCGTGTCAGTCCATACGAGCCGTTCGCGGGTGGCGAAGAACACGTCGTCGCCGCTGGCGCTCGCGTCGAGGAACACGGCGCCGCCGCCGCTTTCGGTGCCAGAGATGAGCTGCACCGAGCCGTCCTCGTACTCGAAGACCCTCGTGTTACCGCCCAAGATTCCGGGCACGAGCGGGTCGGGAGAGGAGAAGAACAGGCGACTGCCGTCGTCGCTCAGACTCCGCGGCTGGTGGAAGGGAGTGCTCACCCGTTCGCCCAGCTTCGCGCCGATGAACGCGCTGCCGACCGGCCGTACATCGCCCGCGTCGCACGATGCGCACACGAGCCGCCCGGTTTCGGCGCTGTACTCGAACACCTCGTGATCGGCCTGCCCCGTGACCTGGTCTTCGTTGTCGTACCCGGTCAGGCGTTCGACCGACATGAACGCGAGGTGCCTGCCGTCGGGCGTCACATACGCCTGCGACTCGGTCGGGCGGCTCGTCCAATCGGCGACGTCGCTGTGATATTCGAACGCACCGGCCAGCATCGCTTCGATGTCATTTGCTTCTTCCATCGTCGGCGCCCGCAGCGTCGCGATGTACGTCACCGTGCCCGCGCCCGAGGCCGTCCCGTGCCACACATAGAGGTTGGGCTGGCCGCTCTTGGCTTCGCCGCCCAGGTCGCCGTCGGCGACGAAGTAGACGTATGAGCCGTCTTCGGAGCTGCCGACGACGCCGAGGACGCTCGCGCCATTCGGGTCTTTGGTGTCGACCGTCAGATCGGTCAGCACGCCGGTTTCGATGTCGTAGCGGTAGAGGTCGTTGCCCGCGTCTTCTTCTCCCGAGGCTTCTTCGGGACCCGTGTTCGACTCCTTCGTGAGCGCGGCTTTGCTCGTGAAGTAGACGAGCGAGCCGTCGTCCGATGCCGCCCAGAACTGCGCGGACCCGGGGTCGCAGATCCCGCTTTCGGTTTCGCACTCGGACGGTTCGGCCCCGGGCGCGGGCGCGGAGACCTCGACCGTCGAAGCGCCGTCGATGCGGTCGTAAAGCTCCGTCCTGCCTTCCTGCTGAGGGTCCGGAGCGCCGCCGTCGGCCGCTGCCTCGAACAGTACGCGCGATCCGTCCTGCGAGATCGCGTGTGCGAGCTCGTGCGTGTGTTCGCTGACCGCGCGGATCCCGCCGCCGGCCGTCGCTCCCTGTTCTGGAATCGTGCCGTCCCGGAGGATCCCGACGAGCCGCACATGTTCGCCGACCGCTTCGTAGAGGTTTTCGACGCCTTCGCCGGGCGCGCCTTCGACGAGGCTGTCGTTCGCCTCGAAGATCACGTGGCTGAAGTCGCTGGACGCGCCGGCGAACGCGGGCACGTCTTCTTCTTCGAAGCACAGGGTGCATCCGGAGTGAGGCGGTTCCGCGGGGGCGGCCGCGGTCACGAGCGAATAGGCTCCGCCCGGCTGGCGCAGGAATAGGTTGTAGACGCCGGCCGGCGCGCTTGCGGTCAGCTGCTGCAGCGGGACGCGCAGGACCGTCCGCGAGAGGTCTTGCGAGAAGGCGTACGCGACTCCGGCCTTGCCGTTCGTCGGAGCCTGCGGCGTCGGCGGCGTCAGGGCCGTCGTCTGCCAGCCGCCGGCGCCTCGCGTGGCCAGGTACGCGTTCGGGAAGTCGTTCCCCAGCGCACCGCCAAACGCCGCCCCAGCGTTCATGTACGCGACCGTACACGGTTCGCCAGCTTCGCATGGGGATGCCTGGGCGGGACGCAGCGGCAGCAGCGTCACGGCGTCCTGCCCGTCCTTTTCGACGGGAGAGACCTGCTCGTAGCCGCGGCAGTCGGGCAGGTGTTCGGAGGGGCCCGAGCGGAACTGGGCGTTGGGGCAGCTCGCGGCACCGGCAGGCGCCGCCGAGACGCCGCCCAGCGAGATCGCGACGAGCAAGAGCAGATACGCGCCCAAGACGCAGGGCCGACTGCTCATCGATCCGCCGCGGTGCGACATTCCGCGCATCGTGCCTCCTCTCCAGGCCGTAGTCTATTCGCGCGCCCTTCCAGCCGCGCCGCTACGTCCGATCGGAGCCCCCCGACTCGAGGCTCGGCAGCCGCCTGTCGGCGGCCTCCGAGCCTCGCCTTCCCCCTCTTCTACCCCCGCGACGGGGCTATTTCCATTCGAGCGTACCGCCTTCGAGTTCGCCCAGCGCCGCCCCGCTGTAGCTGCCTTCGAGGTTTTCCGTGCTTCCGCAGGAGCCGCCGCTGGGCTTGGAGCGGATGCCGACGGCGCTCGCTTCCGCCTGGACCTTGCCGCCGGACTTGTTTTCGTACGTCGCGTGTTCGAGCGTCTGCGACGGGATCACGACCTCACATTCTTCGTTGGTGGGCTCGATGACGACTTCGTTTTCGAGCTTCACGGGCCCTTCGGCGTTGAATTCGAAGTGCGCCGGCGTGACTTTCACTTTGCTGCCGAAGGCGCTGCAGCCGCTGTACGTGAAGACTTCTTTGTGCGCAAGCGATTTGCCTTCTTTGATTTCGCCGGTTCCCGTCACGGACGTGCATTCGAGCGTGCCCGCGCCGGTTTTGAACACCTGCGCATTCGTCGATTTGCTCTTGGTTTTGCCGGTTTTGCTCGCATAGAATTCATGGCCCGACGCAGAGACGGAGACAGCGTCGACGCCGACAACGGCGAACGCGGTCAGTAGGACCATTCCGAGAATCGCAAGGCGCTGCATCGTGTATCAATGCTCCTTTGTCGATTGGTAACCGGCCACTGAATGCCGAGATGCCGCAGAATCCCCAACTTGCTTATCGAATACGCCAGTGTACTCTGTTGTCATAGTCTAGGAAGATTTCGCTCCCTGGGCAGTACGATTCGTACTATCACAGAAGAATCCTGTTCTGTCAAGCAGAAGCAGACAACTGCTTGCAATCGGCGAGGGCGTCTCCCGGGGACAAGCAGACAGCTGTTCGCAGCGCCCGGCGAGGCGGCGGAAGCGTCCGCGCATGAGGCGCCGCGCGGACGACCGGCGTGAGGCACCGCCGGGACGGCCGGCGGATGCCCGCATGCCCGCTGTAGATTGAGCCCATGGCCAGGCCCGATCCACTGGAGATGACGCTCCTCCCCGGGGCCCGGGGGCTGCTCGCGGCGCACGCGCGTGAGCTGCCCCAGCGCGACGACCTGTGCGGCGCGTTCTGCGGCGCGCTGGCGCTGCGCGCCGCCGGCATCGACGGCCGCGACGGCGCACCGCTCGACCAGGACGAGGTCGCGCTCGCCGCCGGGAGCGTCGTCTCCGGCGTGCGCGAGGCGGGCGTGCTGCCGCACGGCGAACCGGGCAGGCGCGACTACCGCCTGACGCTCCCGTCGATCGACGATCCCGACCTCTCCGGCACCACCGCCGCGGGCCTGCTCGACGCGATCGCGGCGCTCTCCGGCGGAGCGCTCGCGGCGATCCCGTACACCGGTCCCTGGAACGCGAGCACGCTCGGCGGCCTGTTCGACCTCGCGAGCGCGCTCGAGCGCCCGGTCACGCTCGTCGCGAACTTCGCCACCCACCACCTGTGGGGCGGGCGCGCGAGCGTCAACCAGCTCCTCGGCTACCTGTACGACGGCGACGCGGAGGGGCCGCCGCCGGACTGGCACGTCGGGCACTTCGCGTGCGTGGTCGGGCGCGTGCGCGGACCCGGCGGCAGCCTGTACGCCGTGGCCGACACCTACCCGGCGCTCGGCGACGGCGGCGTTCACGTGCAGCCGCAGGAGCGCCTCGCGGCGGCGCTCGAGCGCCGGGACATGCCCGCGGGAGGCATGATCGTCGTCGTCGCGGCCGACGACGCCGGCGGCGTGCGCGCGGGCGCCGAGGCGCTCGGGCTCACCGAGGGCGTGTGGGACAACGGGACCGCAGCCGTGGAGACGCCGGACGACGGGACCGCGACCGGCGAGACGCCGCGGTGAGCGCAGACGAGCAGGTGGGCGCCGAGGCTCTGGTCGCGCTCGTCTGCTGCGACCTCGGCGCGATCGTGCGCGGACGCGCGGTGCTCTCGGCAGAGCTCGATGAGCACCTGCGCGCGGGCGTGGGCTGGGTGCCCGCCAACCACGCGCTCACGCCGCTCGGCCCTGTCGCCGAGCCCAACCCGTTCGGGTCGACCGGCGACCTGCGCCTGCTGCCGGACGCCGACACCCGCGTACGCGTCGAGTCCGACGGCGGCGGCGCGCTGGAGCTCCTGCTGTGCGACATCGTCGAGACCGACGGCCGGCCGTGGGAGTGCTGCCCGCGCAGCTTCCTGCGCGAGACGCTGGGAGAGCTCGAGCGGGAGCTCGGCGCCCGGCTGCTGGCGAGCTTCGAGCACGAGTTCCAGCTGGTGCTGGACTCGCCGTCGGCGCTGCCGTTCTCCCTGGAGGCCCTGCGGCAGGTCGAGCCGTTCCCCACGCGGGTGATGGGCGCGCTGGTGCAGGCGGGCGTCGAGCCCGAGCGCTTCTTCGCCGAGTACGCGCCGCACCAGTTCGAGGTCCCCGTCGCGGCCGCGGAGGGCATCGCGAGCGCCGACCGCGCGGTGGTGTTCAGGGAGGTCGTGCGCGAGGTCGCGCGGCGGCAGGGGATGCGCGCGAGCTTCGTGCCGCTGGCGCACCCCGACCAGGCGGGCAACGGCGTGCACATCCACCTGAGCCTGCTCGACGCGAGCGGCGGCTCGCTGCTCTACGACGCGGATCGGCCGGCGTGTCTGAGCGAGCTCGGCGGGAGCTTCGCGGCGGGGATCCTGCGCCATGCGCGCGCGCTCAGCGCGCTCACCGCCGCGAGCCCCGTGTCCGGCGCGCGCCTGCAGCCCCACCGCTGGAGCGCCGGCGCGGTGTGCCTCGCGCAGCGCAACCGCGAGGCGCTGCTGCGCATCCCGCCGGTGGTCGAGCTCGCGGACGCCGACCCCGCCGCCCAGCTGCACCTCGAGTACCGCGGCGCGGATGCCGTCGCCAACCCACACCTCGCCCTGGGGGCGATCCTGCGGGCGGGCCTGCAGGGCGTGCGCGAGCAGCTGCCCGCGCCGCCGATCCTCGACCGCGACCCCGCGCAGCTCGACGCCGAGGAGGCCGAGCGCTTTGGCGTGGGCGCGCTGCCGGCGACGCTCGACGAGTCGCTGCGGGCGCTCGCCGACGACCACACCGCCCGCGGGTGGATGGCGCCGCTGCTGTACGACGCGTACGTGAGCCTCAAGCGCGCCGAGCTCGACGCGGCCGGGAACACGGACATCGAGGAGCTCTGCCGGCGCTATGCCGCGATCTACTGACGACCCGCTGCTGGCGCGGCTGCTGGAGGCCGTCGAGCGCGAGCTCCCGCGGGCGGTCGCGCTGCGCCGGCGCCTGCACGCCGAGCCCGAGCTGGCGCACGCGGAGGAGAGGACGGCGGCGAGCGTCGCCGCCGAGCTGCCGGTCAGGAGCGAGACGATCGCCGGGACCGGGCTGTTCGCCCACGTCGGCCCCGCCGGGAGTCCCGTGGCCGTGCGCGCGGAGCTCGACGGGCTGCCCATGAGGGAGCTCACGGGCGCCCCGTTCGCGGCGACCGGCGAGGCGATGCACGCGTGCGGGCACGACGTGCACATGGCGGCGCTGGTCGCGCTGGCGCGCGCCGCGCACGGGCTCGGCGAGACGCTGCCCGCCCCGCTGCTCGCGGTCTTCCAGCCGAGCGAGGAGGCGTATCCGTCCGGCGCGCAGCAGCTCGCCGAAGGCCCGCTCGCGGCGCTCGCGCCCGTGGCGGTCGTCGCGGCGCACGTGCACCCCGAACTGCCGTGGGGCGCAGTCGCGCTCGATCCCGGCACGATCAACGCCTCGTGCGACGCGTTCGAGATCGTCGTCGAGGGCGAGCCCTCGCACGGCGCCTACCCGCACCGCGGGCGCGACCCCATCCTCGCGATCGCCCAGGTGGTGGTCGCGCTGCACGCCCAGGCATCCAGGCGGATCGACCCGCTGAGCCCGGCGTCGCTGACCGTCGGCGTGCTCGAGGGCGGCAGCGCAGAGAACGTGATTCCCGCGCGCGCGTGCGCGCGCGGAGCGCTGCGCGCCCACCGGCCGCAGGACCGGCTCGCGCTGCGCGAGATGGTCGAGGAGGTGGCCGGCGCGGTCGCGGCGGCGCACGGCTGCCGCGCGAGCGTCCAGCTCGTGCCCGGCGAGCCCGCGCTCGAGAACGACCCCGGCATCGTGACGCTCGCGCGCGATCTGCTCGCGAGCGCGGGCTTCACCGCGGCCCCCGAGTGGCGCTCGTGCGGGTCCGACGACTTCGCCTTCTTCGGCGCGCTCGCTCCCCTGGCGATGGCGTTCGTGGGGCTCGACGGGGCGGACGGCTTCACCGTTCGTCCGCTGCACCATCCCGAGCTGCTGCCGCCCGACGACGCCGTCGGCGCGGTCGCGCGCGCGCAGGCCGTCCTGTACGTGGGCGCGGCGCGCGCGTGCGCCGGCTCGACGGCCGCGGCGTGATCGTCGTCTGACTCGACTCGACCGAGCCGCGGATCGAGCCCGAAACGAAGCTAGGGCCATCGTGGCGCGTAGAGTGCTTGTGCGGTATCGTTCCAAAGCTTGGATGTATTCGCTGGGCTCTTTCCTCTAATCGGTGTTGGCGTTGGCTGGGCTGGAAGCTACTTCACCCAGCGCACGGCTGACGACCAAAGCAGGAAATTCGAAGCGGTCCAAGCCATTGCGCGGTTGCACGAGGATGCAATGGCAGCAGTGGCCTCAGTCGAAGCCGCGCGCTGGGGCGCCAACCTGAACATCAAGGCGGGAACGTTCCCTGCGCTCAGCTCCGCACAGCTGGCCAAAGTCATTGAGGACCAGGAAGTCGATGTCCTGAGAAAATTCGAGAGCGCAAAGCTGTCTGCACGCGGAGCGCTCGCGGTACTTCACCCCTACTCGCCCGACCTTAAGCGATTTTGGGACAAGAACGAAGCGCCTCTAGAGAGCGAGTTCAACGAGCTGATGACGCTGCTGGCAGACCGTCGAGAGAAGGTGCTCGAGCAGGCGGTTCGCAAGGAGAAGGGCCGCCGACGCCCGCTCGGACGCGGTGGCTCTTGACCTGACGCTGACCACCTTCCTCTCCCTGACGGCCACCGGCGGCAGAGCCTCCTTACGCGAACGACGGCGATCTCGCGGGACGCCGTTGAGCGCACCACGGCTACGATGCACCGATGCCCGACCGCCTCTACTTCACCGACTCCGACGACGCCAACGCGCTGCTCGCATCGAACCCGATGGCGCTGTTGATCGGCTTCGCCCTCGATCAACAGGTAACCGTGCCCAAGGCGTTCATGGGGCCGCTCGTGATCCAGGAGCGCGTGGGAACGCTCGACCCGGCGCGCCTCGCCGCGACCGACCTCGAGCCGGTGTTCCGCGAGAAACCGGCGATCCATCGCTTCCCCGCGAAAATGGCCGACCGCGTCCACGCGCTCGCCGCGCACGTGCGTGACGAGTACGGCGGCGACGCCGGCAGGGTCTGGAGCGACGCCGGGGATGCCGCTCAGCTGCGCGCGAACATCAGCGCCCTGCCCGGCTTCGGCGAGATGAAGGTCAAGTCGCTGGGCGCCGTCCTCGCCAAGCGCTACGGCGTCGCCACCGCCGCCAAGCTGGTGCCGCCGCACCCCACGCTCGGGGACGTCGACTCGCCGCAGGCGCTCATCGACTACCAGGCCGCCAAGAAGGTGCACAAATTGGAGTGGATGAAGTCGAAACCCAGGCGCTGAACGGGCGGGGAAGCCCGCCGGGTCGTTGCGCTTGAGGTCGATGGTCTGCCGCCGAAGGTTCGGGATCAGGTAGTAGGGGTCGCGCGCGAGGTTGGCAGAACCCGCCCGATCCTTTAGCTTCACCGCCATGCACCCGAAGCGTGAGGCGAACCCCGATGCGAAGCGTCCCAAACTCGCGCACAAGGACATGGACAAGCTGGTGCGGCTCTGCTGGGAGCAGGGCTGGTGGTGCGCACGGGCTGGAAACAAGCATGTCAAGTGCTGGCCGCCGAACGACGCTGCGATGGTGCCGGTTCCCTCGACGCCGAGCGGATCGCGCACCTACCAGAACAAGCTCTCGGCCCTCAAGCGCCGTGGCCTGAAAATCTAGCTATCTTGATAAGGACGATGGCGGTGGCGGCAACGGCCGGGCAGACGATCGAGATGGAGGCCATCCTCACATTGGCGCCCGTCAACACGCCTGGGCGCGAGGCGCTCGAAGACGCAACGATGGATGTCGAGCGCGTCCTCGACGAATACGTGCTGCCCATCACCGACGGCGCGTCGGCGAGCGCGAACTTCGAGACCGGGTGCATCGAGGTGGACATCGTCCTGAACGGCGCCACCGTGGGCGAGCTTTACCAGAAGGTCGCGCTGATCGTGACGCAGCTCGACCGCTACTGCGAAATCAACATCGCTCCACTTAGCCCCGGCGCGACGGATCTCCCGTCAATGACCGTGCAGGGGTCGCAGATTCGCACGGTCGCGCCCGAGCAGCCCGGGCGCGGGCCGCTCGTCCCCGCGTAGCCGGCTCAGCCGCCCGGGCGCACCGGCCAGTCGGGCTCGTAGCCGAACACGTCGAGGAGGGACGCCGAGCCGTAGCGCTCGGTCACGATCTCGATGTGCTCGGGCGTCACCAGCGCCGGGTGCGCGACGCCGCACGAGCGCGACAGCGCGAGGATCTCCGAGCGCAGCGCCACCACGTAGTTGGCCATGCGCGCCGACTTCAGCTGCGGGTCCAGGCCGTGCATCAGCCAGCGCGACTGCGTCGCCACCCCCGTCGGGCAGCGGCCAGTGTGGCAGCGCAGCGCCTGGATGCAGCCGATCGCGAGCATCGCGCCACGGCCCACGTTCACGAGGTCGCAGCCCAGCGCGAACGCGAACAGCGCCGCGTCCGGCACGCCCAGCCGCCCCGCGCCGACGAACACCACGTCCTCCGCCAGGCCCGCGCGCGCGAACTCGCCGTACACGCGTGCGAAGCCCAGCTTGAACGGCAGCGCCACGTGGTCGGCGAACGACAGCGGCGCCGCGCCCGTCCCGCCCTCGCCGCCGTCGACCGTCACGAAGTCCGGCCCGCCGCCCGTGCGCGCCATCCGCTCGGTGAGCGTCGTCCAGAAGCCGCTCTCGCCGACCGCCGACTTGATGCCCACCGGCAGGCCCGTGTCCTGCGCGATCAGCTCGACGAACTCGATCAGGCCGTCGACGTCGGAGAACGCCGAGTGCGCCGGCGGGCTCACGCAGTCCTCGCCGGCCGGCACGCCGCGCGCGGCCGCGATCTCGGCGGTCACCTTGACGGCGGGCAGCAGGCCCCCGAGTCCCGGCTTGGCGCCCTGCGACAGCTTGATCTCGATCGCCCGCACCGGCGCGCGCGCCAGCTGCTCGCGCAGGCGCTCCAGGCTGAAGCGCCCGCGCTCGTCGCGGCAGCCGAAGTAGCCGGTGCCGATCTGGAACACCAGCTCGCCGCCGTGCAGATGCGCGTCCGCCATGCCGCCCTCGCCGATGTTGTGCAGGCAACCCGCCAGCTTCGCGCCGCGGTTGAGCGCCTCCACCGCCACCGGCGAGAGCGCGCCGTAGCTCATGCCCGACAGGTTCACCACCGACGCCGGGCGAAACGCGTGGCGGCGGCCATGCGCGCCGCCCAGCACCTTCGCCGCCGGCGCCGCGTACTCCGGCGCCGCGCCAGGCTCGCCCGCGGCCGGCGCCGGCGCGGGGAACGGCGAGTGCTTGATGATCAGCAGGCACTGCACCGCCTCCATCTCCTCGTCCGTGCCGAACCCGAACACGTTCGGCCTGGCCTCCGAGGACGCCTCGATCCAGCGCCGCTGATCGCGCGAGAACGGACGCTCCTCGTTGTTCGACGTCACGATGTACTGGCGCAGCTCCGGGCCGAACGCCTCCAGCACGTAGCGCAGGTGTCCCACCACCGGGAAGTTGCGCAGCACCGCGCGCCTGCGCTGCAGCAGGTCGTAGCCCACCACGCCCGCCAGCGCGGCGGCCGTCACGCGGAGTGGGGAGCTGCGGCGCGCGATCTTCAGAGCTCGGGCAGGTGTTCGATCTCGGGCGAGCGCAGCGCGATCCCCAGGCCGCGGATCGACACCCGCCCCGACTGCGGGTAGAAGCACATGTCGGTGTGCTCGCGCGTGCCGTACGCGAGGTAGGTCAGGCCGTCCTCGCCCGCGCGCAGCGCGTGCGCCACGCCCGTCCCCGCCAGACGCGAGACCACGTCGCCAGCCCGCAACGGGTGCTCATCGGGAGCTGACGTTCCACGCCCCCACAACTCCAACACGCCGTCCCCCTCGATAATCACAAAAATCTCCTCCTCCTGGGAGTGGCAGTGCGCCTGCGCGCCCTGCCCGCCGCCCGGCAGCGCCACGTGGTTGAGGCCGCTCGTCTGCGCGCCCGCCGCCCTGCCCAAGCGGCGCGCGCGGCCGTCGAAGATCGCCTCCACGTCCGCCAGCGCCACCACGTTGCGCGGGCGCTCCGCGCTCGGCTCCGGGCACTCCGGAGG
>JBKQHH010000107.1:0-3829 GCA_052148875.1 Solirubrobacteraceae bacterium | reverse complement strand
ACGGCGTGGAGATCGCGATGCTGATCGACGCGTGGCGCAGGCTGGGGCTGGACGGGATCGCCCAGGTCGACCTCGACGAGCACCGCAACCGCCACCAGCCGCTGTCGGCGCTCGAGCCGATGGCGCTGACCGTGCTTGCCACGATCGCCCGCCGCCTGGAGCGGGACGGTCGGCTCGCGGAAGTCGACGGCGGGCCGGCAGGCGTGGAGCTCGCGCCGGTCGAGCGCCCGCCGCTGGCGAGCGTGACGGTCGGATGAGCGCGCGCTGCCTGTATCTCGACCTCGACAGCACGCTGCTCGGCCGCGGCGCGTCGATGCTGCACGACGGCGAGGGCAACGTGACGATCGACGGCGTGCGCGCCGTGCAGGCGTGCCTGCGCGCGGGCGTGGAGGTCGTGCTGATGTCTGGCCGGCGCCGTGTGCAGGTGATGGAGGACGCGCGGCTGCTGGGCCAGTCCTCGTACATCTACGAGGCGGGAGCGTGCGTGGTGCTCGACGGCGAGGAGCACTGGCTGACCGGGGGGCTGCTGCCGGGCGAGCTGACGATCGCCGAGCAGATCGAGCGCTCGGGAGCGCCCGCGCTGCTGCTCGAGCGCTACGCCGGACGGCTCGAGTACCACGAGCCGTGGCACCTCGACCGCGAAGTCTCGCACCTGTTCCGCGGTCTCGTCGACGCCGCTGAGGTCGACCGCGTGCTGGTCGAGCACGGTCACGAGAGTCTGCGGCTGGTGGACAACGGGGTGGTGAACCGGCGCTCGCAGGCGCTCGCCGAGCTCCCGCACGTGCGCGGCTATCACCTGGTGCCCGTCGGAGCCTCCAAGGCCGCGGCGGTCGCGCTGCATCGCAGGGCTCGCGGCTACGAGCGCGCGGAGATTTTCGCGGTGGGCGACTCGCGCGAGGACCTCGCATGCGCCGCCGAGGTCGATGCCTTCTGGCTGGTCGCCAACGCGCTCCAGCGCGACCCGTCGATGCGCGAGGCGATCGCCGCGCACGCGAACGTGCGCGTGTGCGAGGCCGGTCACGGGCCGGGCGTCTACGAGGCGGTGCTCAGCACGTTGATGGCGTCCTAGATGATGCCCTCGCGCTTCT
This sequence comes from Solirubrobacteraceae bacterium, assembly GCA_052148875.1. GTDB lineage: Bacteria > Actinomycetota > Thermoleophilia > Solirubrobacterales > Solirubrobacteraceae > Palsa-744. The sequence goes on along the minus strand of JBKQHH010000107.1, from coordinate 2,741 downwards.
CCTCCTCATAGAGGCGCTCCACGACGAACTCCTTGAGCAGCGTCTGGTAGCCGGTATTGCGCAGGGCCGCCAGCGCCCTCAGGCGCGTGAGCGTGAACTGGTCGAAGCGGATCGCGATCGGTGTGGTGCGGCCCGGGCGGATCAGGTCCTGCATCTTCAGCGCCTTCTCACGCCTGGCCTGCTGCTCGAGGAATTCGTCCGGGTCGAACGACAGGCCTTTCGTGGAGTCGACTTCTCCGGGGCGGCGTGGCATGTTTGTTCTCCTTTTGCGGCGAGTGTTGCTCTATGGTATCTACAGAATGAATACTATAGATATACGGAGTACGCATGGTGGAACTCAACCTGTGGCGGATCGAGAAGGGCGTTGATGCCCAGCGCGATCCGCCGGCCCGGCCAGTTACCCGCTCGACAGCCGCCGCCACAAACGCCGCCAGAACCCGGGCGTCGGCCGTCTGCGCCAGAGCGCCGGCGGCGGCACCGTCGCGCGCACCAGCGCCACCCAGTCATCCAGCGGGAGCTCGCCCGAGATCAGGCGGCCGAGCGCGCTCGTGACGGGCGCGCCGACGCCGGCCGCCTCCAGCGCGCGCGCCAGTAGCGGCACCGACTCCAGCGCCTCCACCGCCTGCCCGATCTGCGCGGGGATCTCCGCAGCGGGCACGCCCGCCGCGAGCAGTTCTCCCGCGCGGCGGTTGCGGCTCTCGTGCGCCAGCGCCGTCGCCACCAGGTCGCCCGTGCCGGCCAGCCCGATCATCGACTCCGGCCGCGCGCCCAGCCCCTCGGCGTAGCGCCACACCTCCGCGAAGATGTGCCCCGCGGCCGCGCCCGCGGCGTTCATGCCCTGCGCCTCCGTGGCGCCCGCTGCGAGCGCCGCCGCGTTCTTGGCCGCGCCCGCCAACTCCACGCCGACCGGGTCGTTGGACAGCTCGCACACCACCCCAGCGCGCGTGAAAATCTGCGCGAGCGAGCGCGCCAGATCCTCCTCCGCGCACGCCGCCACCAGCGCGGCGCCCGCGTGCACCATCTCCTGCGCGTGCGCGGGGCCGCCCACGCACGCGACCCGCTCGGGGCCGAAGCGCGCGGTCAGGACGCTCGTCGGCGACAGCCCCTGCGGCGGGACGAGGCCCTTGGCTACCGACACGACGGCCGTGCGGCGGCCCAGGCCGGTCGCCCCGAGCCGCTCGATCACCTCGCCCAGCCCGCGCGAGGGCACCGCCAGGAACACGTAGTCGGCGCGCGCGACGCCCGCCGACGCGGGCTCGATGCGCAACTGCGAGGGTAGCTCCACACCCGGCAGGTACTGGCGGTTCTCGCGCTCCCTATCGATCAGCGCCGCCTGCTCCGCCGTGCGTGTCTGCAGCGTCGTGCGCAGCCCTCCGCGCGCCAGCAGCACCGCCAGCGCGGTCCCGAACGAGCCCGCCCCGATCACCGTCGCCCGTCTGCCGCCCGGCGCCGCCAGCGAGCGCGTGCGCGAGGCACGAGCGGCCGGGCTCGGCGTGGGCTCGGAAACACCCGGGCTGGGCGTGGCCTCGGCAACATCCGGGCTCGTACCGGGCTCGGCAACACCCGGGCTCGGAGCAGGCTCGGCAACACCCGGGCTCGGAGTAGGCTCGGGTGCGGTCATCTCATGAGCGAGACTAGCGATCAACAAGAGAGCGCCGTCGGATGGCGCGGCCGAGCCCGCGAGGAGGCTGGGCTCGACCGCGGCGCGCCGGCCGACGAGGAGGCTGGGCTCGACCGCGGCGCGCCGGCCGGCGAGGAGGCCGGGTTCGACCGGAGCTCGCTCGAGGGCGTCCTGCGCGAGGTGGTGGAGGCGCTCGCCGCGATCGAGCGCCCGCCGTGCTCGCCCGGCGAGCGCCAGGCGGCCGAGTGGTTGGCCGAACGTCTGCGGACGCTCTCCGGGGTCGACGTCGCGCTCGAGGACGAGCCCTCCTGGGGAACCTTCCCGCCGACCGCCACCGGGCTCGGCGCGCTCGGGGTGCTCGCCGCGACGCTCGTGCTGCGCGGGCGCCCGGGGCTCGGCTCGCTGCTCGCGGCGGGGACCTTCGCCGGCATCGTCGACGAGGCCCAGAACGGCCCGCGTGTCCTGCGACGCAGCGTGCGCCGCCGCCGCAGCACCGTCAACCTGATCGCGCGCGTCGGCCAGCGGCGCGGCGACGAAGCGCGAGCTGACGACGAAGCGCGGCGTGGCGAGCAGGCGCGGCGCGGGGACGAGCGACAGGGCTCCGCCGGGGAGGGGGGCGAGCGGCGGATCGACACGCTCGTGGTGCTCGCCCACCACGACGCCCCGCAAACGGGGCTGCTGTTCGATCAGACGCTGCAGCGGCGGCTCTACGAGCTCGCGCCACGGCTGTTCGAGCGGATCAAATCGCCGCTGCCCCAGTGGTGGATCGGACTGGCCGGCCCGCTGTGCACGATCGTCGCCGCGGGCCGCCGCCGGCGTGGGGCCGCCTTTGCGGGACTGGCGATCGGCGCCCTCGGCACCGCGATCGTCGCCGACGTCTGGCGCAGCCAGACCGTCGCCGGCGCCAACGACAACCTCTCCGGCGTCGCCGCGCTGGTCGCGCTCGCCGAGCTGCTGCACCGCACGCCGCCGCCGGGCCTGCGCGTGCTGCTGGTCTCATGCGGGGCCGAGGAGACGCTCCAGGACGGCGTGCGCGCGTTCATCGCCCGCCACCGCCGCGAGCTGGCGCCCGAGAGCACGTGCTTCGTCAACCTCGACACGGTCGGCTCGCCGCATCTGG
>JBKQHH010000106.1:0-8817 GCA_052148875.1 Solirubrobacteraceae bacterium | reverse complement strand
TGATCGCCCAGGTGCTGCGCGAAGCCGAGGGGGCGGGCGTCGTCACCGACACGCTGTTCTTCCGCAGGCGCGCCACGCTCAGCGTGGCGCCGGCGTCGATCCGTCAGGTGCTGGCGCACCTGCGGGGGCAGGGCTACGCGTTCCTGTCGAGCGTCCACGGCGTCGACTACCACCCGCACGAGCCGCGCCTGGGCGTGCACTACGAGCTGCTGGACATGAGCCGCGTCGATCGCCTCACGGTCACGCTGCGCGTCGGAAGCGACGCGCCGGAGGTCGATTCGGTGACGCCGGAATGGCCCACCGCCAACCACCAGGAGCGCGAGGTGTACGACATGTTCGGGGTGATCTTCCGCGGCCACCCCGACCTGCGGCGGATCCTGATGCCCGAGGACTACGAGGGCCACCCGCAGCGGCGCGACTTCCCGATCGGCGGCGAACCCGTGATCTTCACCTACAACGAGCGCGAGGCATACCACTCCGGGCGCACGTCGGGGGCGTCCACGAGGGAGGGCGCAGGCGCGTGAGCCCCACCGAGCAGCCGACCATGTCGGAGTACCGCAGGCGCGAGCAGAGCATCACGCTCGCGCCAGTCGAGGAGCAGCTCGGCGCGCTCGGCGACACGGGCACCGACGACAGCACGCACGAGCTGCTGACGCTCAACTTCGGCCCGCACCATCCGGCCACGCACGGCGTGCTGCGCCTGCTGGTGACGCTCCAGGGCGAGATCGTGCGCGACGTCAAACCGATCATCGGCTACGTGCACACGGGCATCGAAAAGACCGCCGAGGACAAGTCCTACTGGAAGGTCATCCCCGTGGTCGAGCGGATGGACTACCTGTCCTACTACTTCAACGCGATGGCCTTCTGCGGGGCCGTCGAGACGCTGCTCGAGGTCGACGTGCCCAAGCGCGCGCAGTACCTGCGCGTGATCCACCTGGAGCTCAACCGCATCATGTCGCACCTGGTGTGGCTCGGCACGAGCGCGCTCGACCTCGGCGCGATCTCCATGTTCTGGTACTGCTTCCGCGAGCGCGAGAAGATCCTCGACCTGTTCGAGATGTCCTCCGGGCAGCGCATGCACACGCGCTACTTCCAGGTCGGCGGCGTGATCGAGGACATCCCGCGCGGATTCGCCGAGAAGCTGCGCGGCTTCCTGGCGGAAATGCCCTCGCGCGTGGACCAGTACCGGGACATGCTCAACGGCAACGAGATCGTGCTGCAGCGGCTGCGTGGCACCTGCCCGCTCGACGCCGGCACGCTCCTGTCGCTCGGCGTCACCGGCCCGCTGCTGCGCGCCGCCGGCAACCCGTGGGACCTGCGCAAGGCCGACCCCTACTCCTCCTACGACGACTTCGAGTTCAAGATCCCCGTCGGCACCGCTGGCGACAACTACGACCGCTTCGCGTGCCGCGTGGCCGAGATGTACGAGTCGGTCAAGATCGTGGCGCAGGCGCTCGACGGGCTGCCCGAGGGGCCGCACATCACCGAGGACCGCAAGGTCGCGCTGCCGCCGCGCCACGAGCTCGCGACCTCGATGGAGGCGCTGATCCACCACTTCAAGCTCGTCACCGAGGGCATGCGCGTGCCGCCGGGCGAGGTGTACTTCCCGATCGAGTCCCCGCGCGGCGAGCTCGGCTGCTTCGTGCGCTCCGACGGCTCCTCCAAGCCCGCGCGCGTGCACATGCGCGACCCCTCGTTCGTCAACCTCCAGGCCACCGCGCCGATGGTCAAAGGCGCCTACATCGCCGACCTGATCGCCACCCTCGCGATGCTCGATCCGATCCTCGGAGGCATAGACAGGTGAGCACGGTCAGGCGCTTCGAGCACGGCTCGCGCGTGCCCGGCTGGGATCGGCCGGTCGACCTCGAGAAGGACCCCGCGGAGATCCCCGGGGTGGGCGGGTCCCCATCCCCGCCCGTGCCGGAGAGCCTGCGCGCGGAGATCGAGGCGCACATGGCCAACTACCCCGACCGCCGCTCCGCGGCGCTGCCGGCGCTCGCCGCCGCCCAGCGCGTGCACGGCTGGTGCTCGCCCGAGGCGCTCGAGCAGGTCGCCTGCGTGATGCGCGTGACGCCCGCCTACCTGGACTCGGTGGCCACCTTCTACGACATGCTCGAGACCTCGCCCGTGGGCCGCCACAGCGTGTACGTGTGCACCAACATCTCCTGCTCGCTGCGCGGCGCCGACGCGCTGTACGAGGCGGTCCGCGACGCCGCCGAGGGCGACGCGGACGTCAACGTGCGCTCGTTCGAGTGCCTCGGCGCGTGCGACATCGCGCCGATGGCGTCCGTCGACGGCGTGTACGTGGGCCCGTTGACCGCCGCCGACGTGCCGCAGCTGCTCGAGGACGTGCGCGCCGGACGACCGGTGCTGCCGGAGAAGCAGCTCGCGCGGCGGCTGGTCGCCGACCCGCACGCCAACAGCAGCGAGTTCCCGCTGCACGAGGCCGAGCCGGCGCGCAGGGGCAGCTGAGCATGGCCGCCACCGACACAGCGGGCGCGACGCCCATCCTCCTGTTCGCCGACATCGACGAGCCGGGGCTGCGCACGCTCGAGGTCTACGAGCGCCGCGGCGGCTACCAGTCGCTGCGCAAGGCGCTCGCGATGACGCCCGAAGAGGTGCTCGAGCAGCTCAAAGCGTCGGGGATCCGCGGGCGCGGCGGCGCGGGCTTCGCGATGGGCACGAAGATCTCGTTCCTGCCGAAGGGCTCGATGGACAAGTACCTCGTGTGCAACGCCGACGAGTCCGAGCCGGGGACGTTCAAGGACCGCGAGCTGATGCAGAAGACGCCCCACATGCTGATCGAGGGGATCGTCATCGCCGCCCACGCCGCCGCCATCAGCCGCGCGTTCATCTACATCCGCGGCGAGTACGAGCTGCAGGCCGACATGCTCGACGCCGCGCTCGCCGAAGCGCGCGCCGCCGGCTACGTCGGCGAGGACATCCTCGGCTCCGGGCACTCGCTGTCGCTGGTCGTGCACCGCGGCGCCGGCGCCTACATCTGCGGCGAGGAGACCGGCCTGCTGGACTCGCTCGAGGGCAAGCGCGGCAACCCGCGCCTGAAGCCGCCGTTCCCAGCCATCCAGGGCCTCTACCAGGGGCCGACGCTGATCAACAACGTCGAGACGCTCTCCACCGTCCCCGCGATCGTCGCGATGGGCGGCGAGGAGTACGCGAAGCTCGGCGTGGAGACCTCCACCGGGACCAAGCTCGTGTCCGTCTCCGGCCACGTCAAGCGCCCCGGCAACTACGAGATCGAGCTCGGCATCCCCTCGCGCGAGATCATCTACGGCCTCGCCGGCGGCCCGCCCGACGGGCGCGAGGTCAAGTGCTGGTTCCCCGGCGGCTCCTCCTCGCCGGTGCTCAAGGCCGAGGACCTCGACGTCCCCTACGACTTCAACTCGCTCGCCGCGGCCGGCACGATGCTCGGCTCCGGCGCGATCATCGTCGTCGACGACTCCACGCCGATCCTCGACGTCGCCATGAAGGTCGCCAAGTTCTACCGCCACGAGTCCTGCGGCAAGTGCACGCCGTGCCGCGAGGGCACCAACTGGACGGTGAAGATGCTCGAACGGATCGACTCCGGCGAGGCGACGCCGATGGACATCGAGATCATGGCCTCCGTGCAGGAGCACATCATGGGCAACTGCCTGTGCGTGCTCGGCGACGCGATGGCGATGCCGATCAGCTCGATGATCGCCAAGTTCCGCGACGAGTTCGAAGCGCACATCGAGGCCGCGCGCGCCCGCAACGGCTCGGGCGGCGCCGGCGCCGCCGAGAGCGCGCTGGCCGCCCACGGAGCCCTCGATGCCTAGGCCCGAGCCGCGGATCATCACCTTCACGATCGACGGCCGCGAGGTGCAGGCGCCCGAAAACGCGATGCTCGTCGACGCCGCCAAGCACGGCGACGTCGAGATCCCCGTGTTCTGCTACGAGCCCAAGCTCGGCCAACCGGTCGGCGCCTGCCGCATGTGCCTCGTCGAGATCGAGGGCATTCCCAAGCTGCAGACCGGCTGCTCGACGCCGGTCAAGGACGGCATGGTCGTCTACACGCAGAGCGAGCGCGTGAAGACCGCACAGCAGTCTGTCGTCGAGTTCCTGCTGATCAACCATCCGCTCGACTGTCCCGTGTGCGACAAGGGCGGCGAGTGCCCGCTGCAGGACATCACCTTCGGCTGGGGCGGCGGCATCTCGCGCTTCATCGAGCCCAAGCGCCACTTCGTCAAGCCGCTCGAGCTCTCGCCGCTGATCGCGATCGACCGCGAGCGCTGCATCCTCTGCTACCGCTGCGTGCGCTTCTCCCAGGAGGTCGCCGAGGACTACCAGCTCGTGCTGCTCGAGCGCGGCGCCCACTCCTACGTCTCGACCTTCGACGGCCATCCCTACGTCGCGCCGTTCAGCGGCAACATCATCGAGCTGTGCCCCGTCGGCGCGCTCACCTCGCGGCCCTACCGCTTCAGGGCGCGCCCGTGGGACATCGAGGGGGCGGGCTCGGTGTGCACGCTGTGCCCCGCGCAGTGCAACGTCACCATCACCGTCCGCGACGAGCGCGCGCTGCGCGTGCTCCAGCGCGACAACGTCGAGGTCGACGACGGCTGGCTGTGCGACAAGGGCCGCTTCGGCTACCAGTCCTTCCACGTCGACGAGCGCGTCGTCGAGCCGCTGCTGCGCGACGGCGGCGAGCTGCGCCCGGTCACCTGGGAGCGCGCGCTCGCGGAGGCCGCCGCCGGCTTGGCGCGCGCCGGCGAGCAGACCGCCGCGATCGCCGGCGGGCAGGCCACCAACGAGGAGGGCCTGCTGCTCTCGCGTCTGATGCGCGACGGCCTCGGCTCGCCCCATGTCGACTCCCGTCGCGCGAGCACGCTGCCGCTGGAGCTCTACCGCGCGCTCGACGACCCGCGCGTGCAGGCGAAGCTCAGCGACCTGGAGTTCGCCGACGCCGTGCTCGTGCTCGCCGCCGACCCTGTCAACGACGCGCCGATCCTGGACCTGCGCCTGCGCAAGGGCATCCGCCGTCAGGGGCTGAAGCTGGCGGTCGCCTCCCCCACGCCCAGCTCGCTCGATCCGAGCGCCGCCGCGGCCGTGCGCCACGCGCCCGGCGCCGGTGCCGCCTTCGCCGTGGCGCTGAGCGCCGCGCTGACGGGCGATGACGACGCTGAGCGCCTGGCGGTCGAGGCCGGCGCCCAGCCCGAGGCGGTGCGCGAGCTGGCCGCCCTGCTGCGCGGGCCACAGAGCGACGCCGCACAGGACGAGGGCGAGAGCCGTGCGCCCGAGGTCGTGATCCTGTGGGGCGAGCGGCTGGCCGCGGGGCCCAACGGACAGGCCGGTGTGCGCGCGCTGCTGGAGATCGCCGACACGCTGGGCATGGCCGGCGTCGAGGGCGCGGGCCTGCTCGAGATCCCGGCCGCCAGCAACGGGCGCGGGCTGCGCGAGGCAGGAGCGCTGCCGAACGCCGGCCCGGGACTGAGCGAGCCGGCGAGCGTCGGTCGTGACGCGCGGGCAATCGCGGAGGGGCTCGCCGAGGGTGAGCTGGCCGCCGTCTACCTGCTGCGCAGCGACCCGCTCCGCGACCTCCCCGACAGCGAGCTGTGGGAGCGCGCGCTCGCCCGCGCGAGCACCGTGATCGCGCACGCCGCGTTCCTGACAGAGGGCGTCCGCGAGCACGCGACCGTCGTCTTCCCAGCCGAGGCGTACCCCGAGAAGGAGGGCACGATCGTCCACCCGGACGGGCGCATCCAGCGCCTGCGACCCGCGATCGCGCGTCCCGGCTCCGTGCGCGCCGAGTGGCAGGTGCTCGCCGAGCTCGCGGGCAGGGTCGGGCTCGACCTCGATGTGCTCACCGGCTCGATGGCCTCGCAGCGCCTGTTCGAGGCGGTGCCCTACTACGCAGGCATGCAGCTCGAGGAGATCGGCGGCCGGGGCGTGCGCTGGCAGGAGCGCGAGGCCGCGTCGAACTTCCCCGCGACCCAGGCCGAGCCCCAGCCTCGATCGCAGCTGGCCGAGACGCCCGCCGACGCGCTGGACCTCGCTGGCTTCCGCTCGGTGTGGGACGCGCCCGAGGTCGAGTTCTCGCCGGCGCTCGAGTTCCTGTTCCCCCGCGCGAGCAGTGTATTGCCATTGTCATACACCGGAGCTGAGCGAACATGACGCTCGCCCACCTCGGCGCGCTCGCGCCCGCCGGCCCGCTCGCGCTCGTCGGCTACTACGAAGCGTGGTGGATCCAGATCCTGAAGGCGATCGTGATCTTCGCGGTCGCCCTGCAGCTGGTCCCGGTGGTGCTGATCGCCGAGCGCAAGATCATGGGCCGCATGCAGGGCCGCTACGGCCCCAACCGCGTCGGGCCCTACGGCGCGCTGCAGCCGCTCGCGGACATCCTCAAGCTGCTGACCAAGGAGCAGTTCCGGCCCGCCACGTCGGTCGGCTTCCTGTTTGCGGTCGCGCCCCTGATCTCGATCCTGACGGCCGTCGCGGCGTTCGCGATCATCCCGTTCGGCGACGTGCAGCACATCTTCGGCGAACGCGTGGGGCTGTACGGCGTGGACGTGTCGATCGGGCCGCTGTACCTGTTCGCGTTCGGCGCGGTCGCCTTCTACGGGATCATGCTCGGCGGCTGGTCCTCGGGCTCGAAGTACTCGTTCCTCGGCGCCATGCGCGGCGCCGCGCAGCTGATCTCCTACGAGGTCTCCCAGGGCCTCGCGCTCGTCGGCGTGATCATGACCGCGCAGACGCTCTCGCTGACGGGCATCGTCACGGCGCAGAAAGGCATGTGGTACGTCGTGCCCCAGTTCGTCGGCTTCCTGATCTTCCTGACCGCGAGCTTCGCCGAGACCAACCGCGCGCCGTTCGACCTGACCGAGGCCGACGCCGAGCTGGTGGGCGGCTACAACACCGAGTACGGTGGCGGGCGCTTTGCCTCCTACTACTTCGCCGAGTACCTCAACGTGCTCGTCGTCTCCGGCATCGTCACGACCGTCTTCCTCGGCGGCTGGCTGCTGCCGTTCGGCATCCACCCCCCCGGCTGGGTCGACCCGTTCGTCGTCCTGTTCAAGATGTCGCTCATCACGTTCTTCTTCATCTGGGTACGCGCGACGCTCCCGCGACTGCGCTACGACCAGCTGATGAGCTTCGGCTGGAAGGTGCTGCTGCCGCTGGCCACCCTCAACACCCTCGTCACCGCGATCCTCGTCGTGGTCACGCACTGATGAGCGACGAGATCCCAGAGGCCGAGACCTCCGCCCCGGCGCCGACAGCGACCGCGACGCTGCCGCTCACCGCCTGGAGCCCCGGCGAGGACGTGATCGAGGTCCAGCGCCCGCCCGCGCCGGGCGCGGCCCGCGGCGCGTGGCGCACCTTCGTGGAGACCGCGCGCGGCCTGAAGACGACGTTCGGGCGGATCGCCGAGGGCCCCAACACGATCCAGTACCCCGAGGAGAAGGTGCCCGTGTACCCGCGCTTCCGCGGCCGGCACAAGCTGCACCGCTTCGAGGACACCGGCCTCGAGAAGTGCGTCGGCTGCTCGCTGTGCGCGGCCGCCTGCCCGGCCGACTGCATCCGCGTGGTCGCCGCCGAGAACACGCCCGAGAACCGGGTCTCCGCCGGCGAGCGCTACGCGGCCGTGTACGAGATCAACCTCTCGCGCTGCATCTTCTGCGGCTACTGCGAGGTCGCGTGCCCGTTCGACGCGATCACGATGGGCCACGACTACGAGCTCTCCGACTACGACCGCACGGACCTGATCTTCACCAAGGAGATGCTGCTCGCCGAGCCGCTCGAGCGCACGCCGCTGAGGAACGAGGGCGAGTGAGGCTCCGTCGTGTCACGTCATCGATCGCGAGCCGCTGCGCGGCCGGCGATCGCTGCCGTGTCACGACTCCGCGGCGCACCCCGCTGCGCGGGGACACCCAAGGGACCGCGACAAGATGAGCGCCGTCCTTTTCTTTCTGGCCGCGATCGGCGTGATTTCGGGCGCCGTGGGCGTGGTCGTGTTGCGCAATCCCTTCTTCAGCGTGCTTGCACTCGTGGCTCACCTGGTCTCGCTGGCGGTGCTCTTCCTATTGCTCCGCGCGGAGTTCGTGGCCGCCGTACAGGTGGTTGTGTACGCGGGCGCGGTGATGGTCCTGTACGTGTTCGTCGTCGCGTACGTCGGCGGCGAGGGCGACTCGATCGGTGAGCGCCTGCGGGGAGCCAACGGCTCGCTGAGCACCGGCGGCTCGGTCGGCTCGGGCCTGCGCCTCGGCGGCGCGATCGTCGGCGGCGCGCTGCTGGTGGAGCTGCTGATCGCGCTGCTCGGCACGGGCCTGGAGGCGACCAGCGGGTACGGCGCCGGCTACGTTCCCGGGCCGAAGACGTACGGCACGCCCGCGTACATCGGCCAGCTGCTGCTGACGCGCTTCCTGCTGGTGTTCGAGCTCGCGTCGTTCCTGCTGCTGATCGCGGCCGTCGGCGGGGTCGTGCTCGCCCGCCGCCGCGGCGGCATCGGCGAGGCCGACGAGCACGAGACGTTCGCGCCGCTCGACGTGCTGCGCCCGCTCGGGACCGGCACGACGGCCGAGGGCGTGGGCACGCGCGTCGGCGCCGGCGCGGGCGTCGGGAGGCAGCTCCCGTGAGCATCGCCTGGTACCTGGCCGTCTCGGCGATCGTGTTCTCGCTCGGCGCGCTCGGCGTGATGACCCGCCGCAACCCGCTCGTCGTGCTGCTGTGCCTCGAGCTGATGCTCAACGGCGGCAACCTCGCGCTGATCGCGTTCTCGCGCATGTGGGGCAACGGCGACGGGCAGATCCTCGCGATCGTCGTGATGACCGTCGCCGCGTGCGAGGT
>JBKQHH010000105.1:0-13234 GCA_052148875.1 Solirubrobacteraceae bacterium | reverse complement strand
CTCTCGGTAGACGACGCGGGCGTTGGGCATCTCGTAGTAGCCGACGCTGTTGTAACAGACGCCCGGCTGAATCCAATGCCCGTAGCTCGCCTTGACGTTCACCGCGACGAGACTGGCGTGCGCGGCGCCGCGGCCAAGGAGGGTGTGAGCGGCGGCGATGTCCAGGCCGTAGTCGTTGACCAGACGGTCGGTCCAGTCGGAGCCCGCATCGGCGATCGCCTTCAACTGGACGTAGGCGCCTTTCGGGAAGAATGCGGCCATGGCCCGGGCGAGCGAGTCGTGCACGATGCCAGCCCACAGCGAAGCCATCAGCGACTCGAAATGAGCGCTCGTCCCGGACGGATAGGCACGGGTTTGCGGCAGCGACCCGGGTGAGACGGCTGCCGTGAGCACACGCGCGATCGGGCTTGCGGGACCCGTTCGCGCCGCGATGTGGCTGGTCACGAGGTCCAGGGAACGCGGCCGAGCGCCGCCAGATCCATCGCTGACGCCGATGAGCAGCAGCGCCACCGTCGCTGCTGCCACCACGAGCGCCAGCGCAGCAGCGCGACGGCGTCGAAGAGCCGCCGTGCGGCGCGCCGTCCGTCGCCGAGCGCGGCGTTGCTCGCCGTCCGAGCTCGAGCGTGGCCGGATGAAGTCATCGCTGACGTCCATGAGGTGCTCTTGCACTGTAACTGAGCATCGCAGTTACGCGCGCCGGGGCGATGCACATCAGTGTTTTCGCGCACTCGCTGCGATGTGAAGGGAGCGCGCAGCACCGTTTCACCCCACAGGCAGAACCAGTGAATGTGAGAATGTTCTCAGTGAGAATTGACTCGCATTCACGCGAACGGGGCTCATCCGCACCACCCGTCACTACAGTGTGCGCATGGGATTCGATGCCGCTGCGGGCAGGCGCCTCACCCCCGCGAGCCGACGCCCTGTGCACCAGCGCGGCCCCTCCCTGCCAGCGCGGCTGCGGCGAATTGCGCTCGTCGCGGCGCTCATCGCGCTGATCCCCGCCATCCTCTCCTACTGGGGGACGATGAGCGAACCGTCGAACTCGAGCCTCGGCATCCGCAGCGTCGAGTGGCTGCGCGACAACGGCGCCGCCGGCCTGGTGGCCCGCGTCGAGTCGATCTACTACACGCTGACGGCGCCCAGCAAGGGCGGACCGACGCTGCGCGCGCTTCCAAAGGTCGGCTACGCCGGGAGCGCCCCGCGCCTGGCGCTCAGCCCGGAAAGTCGCCCCGCACGTGTCGAATCGCTGATTCACCCCGCCCTCCCGGGCGAGGGCGTATGGCACGCCACGCGTCCCAGCCTCGCGTCCGAACCGCCGATCCTCGTGACCACGCTGCGCGATCAGCCGGAATATCCCCGCGTGGTGGCGGGCCTCGCCTGGATCGACACCAAGCGCACGACCCTCACCCTCAACCCGGGACGCCTCGAGCCGTCGGTACCGATCCCCCGGGGATCCATGGACGTGCCCGCGTCCGAGCGCCCCAAGCTGCTCGCGACCTTCAACAGCGGGTTCAAGCTCAGCGACTCGCACGGCGGCTTCGCCGTCAACGGACACACCTATGCCCCGCTCCGCGACGGTCAGGGCACGCTGGTCGGCTACAACGACGGCCGCGTCGATGTCATCGACTGGCGCTACGGCTCGACGATCCCGCCCGGCGTCGCCTATGCGCGCCAGAACCTTCCCCTGATAGTCGAAGAAGGCAAACCCAGCCCCAACATCGCCAACAGCGCCGAATGGGGCGCCACGGTCGGCAACGCGGTCCTCGTCTGGCGTTCGGCGATCGGGGTCGACAGGCATGGCAACCTGATCTACGCGGCCGGCGAAGACCAGACTGTCGAAAGCCTCGCCAGGGCGCTGATCCGCGCGGGCGCGATCCGCGCGATGGAGCTCGACATCAACTCCTACTGGGTCACCTTCATCACCTACGGCGCTCCCGGGGCGCAAGCGCCGAACAAGCTGCTGGAAGGCATGGAACGCCCCGCCACCCGCTACCTCGAACCGGACGATCGGGACTTCTTCGCGCTCTACTCCCGCTGAGCTCGTGTGTAGTGTGACCGGATGGCGGCAGGCAGACCAGCCACCGTCCCGCCGGGCGACCTGCGAGCCGATCGACCGTCGGCGACATGGCGGGCGAGCCTCCTCGCCGTCTCACCGTGGGCGGTGGCGCTCGCGGTCGCCGCGCCGCTGACCGCCGTATACCTGCTCCTCGCGCCGCCCAGCGGTGATCTGGCTGCCGCGACCTACCGCAGCGACCTGTTCGCGCGCGTCGGGTTCACGTTGTGGGACAACGGCTGGTACGGCGGGCACTACCTCCCCGACTACTCGCTGCTGGCCCCCGCCTTCGGGGCGCTGGTGGGCGAGCGGCTGCTGCTGGCGCTGTGCGCGGTCGCCAGCGCCGGGTTGTTCAGCGTGCTTGCACAGCGGATGTTTCCGGGCACCGCTGCGCGTGCCGCCAGCGCGTCGTTCGCGCTTGGCGTCTGCGTCGGGCTTCTCTGTGGTCGCGTCGCGTACGGGCTCGGGCTCACCGTCGGCATGCTTGCCCTGCTCACGCTCGTGTACGGCCCGCTCGCCGCAGCGCTGGCCCTGGCCGCGCTCACCAGCCTCGCGAGTCCTGTCGCCGGGGCGTTCCTCGCGCTGGCCGGGATCGCGTACGCCCTGAGCAGCGCGCTCCCGGAGATCCAGCACCGCCATTCCCGTGGCGGGTGGAACAGCTCGCGCGCGCCTCGACGCGGTCTGGCGCTTGCGGGCGCGGCGCTGATCCCGACCCTGGGACTTGCGCAGGCATTTCCCGAAGGCGGCTGGCAGCCGTTTTCGCCGTCGATGTTCTGGCCTGTGCTGGCCGGAGTCGTGCTGATCGCGCTCGCGCTGCCGCGCTTCGGCGGCACGCTCGCGCTGGGGATCCGCCGGCATCTGACCTGGGGAGCGTGGCTGTACGCGCTGGCGCTGATCGGCGCCTTCGCGCTGCGAACCCCGGTCGGCGACAACGCCGTGCGCCTGGGGACGCTGCTGGGGGCGCCGCTGGCGGTCGGAGCGCTATGGCAGAGGCGGCGGCTGGCGCTGGCGCTGCTCGCGCCGGCGCTGCTCTACTGGCAGCTCGAAGCCCCGATCAGCGACGTGACGGCGCTGGCCGGGACCCCCTCCGTGAACGCCTCCTACTACGCCCCGCTGGTGGGCGAGCTCCAGCGGCTCGCGCACGGTGAGCCGCTGCGGGTGGAGGTTCCGCCGACGGAAGGCCACTGGGAATCGGTCTATCTCCCCGAACATCCTCAGATTCTTCTTGCCCGTGGCTGGGAGCGTCAGCTCGACACCCGCTACAACGACCTGTTCTACCGCCCCGGGCTCAGCGCCTCCGCCTACAGGTCATGGCTGGATCGGAACGCCGTCGCCTACGTGGCGCTGCCGGACGCCCGCCTGGACGTCGCCGGCGAGCAGGAGGGTCGACTGATCGGACGCGGCCTGCCGTATCTGGTCGAAGTGTGGCGCTCGGCGCACTGGCGTCTGTTCACCCTGCGCGGCTCCGCCCCGCTGGCACAGTCGCCCGCGGTGCTGACGAGCGTGGGAGCGGAAAGCTTCACGCTGCGCGCTCCCCGTGCCGGCACGTTCACGGTGCGCGTGCGCTTCACCCCCTACTGGACGCTGCTCGGCGGACGGGGCTCCGTGCACCGCGCGCCGGGCGGCTGGACCGAGGTCGACACGCGCCGCCCCGGCGTCATCCGCGTCGCGATCGAGCTGGATTAGCTCGGGAGCCGGCGGTCGACCGGCCCAGCCGAAGCCCGGCGGTCACGCGTCGGCGCCGATTCGAGCGGCGGGCATCGCGGGCGACGGGGCGGCATGACCGAGCAGGTCGAGTATCGCGCTGCTCGCGAACGCCCGGTCGTCGATGTACGGGGCGAGCGCCTGGGCGCCGTCGAGCGCGCGGCGCAGCTCCAGCGTGAGCTCGTGGGAGCTCCTCGCGTGCCTGATCAGCCCGTGGCGCACCATCGCGCGCACGTTCTGGCGCACGTGGCCGTGCGTGAACCCGTAGGCGATCACCGGGCAGCCTTGCGCGGCCGCCTCCAGGCAGGTCATGCCGCCGGTGGAGTGCACGAGCACGTTGGCCGCGCCGAGCAGGTCGGCCATCGCATGCGTATATCCGAGCACGCGCACGCGGGGGTGCGATGCGTAGTGGCCGCTCAGCCGGCGGGTCGCCAGCTCGTTCTCGCCGCAGACGACGATCACCTGCGGCGACTCGATCCTCAACGCTCCTTCGATCGCTCCGCGCAGGTCGCCGATGCCCCAGCCGCCGCCGGAGACGAGCACGAGCGGCAGCTCTGGGTCCAGCCCGAGCTCGAGGCGCGCGCCGCGACGTCCCCGTCTGGTCCAGTGGGCGGCGCCGAGTGGAGGCCTGGTCGCCTGCGCGGGCGCTCCGGCGGCGATCGCGGCGATCTCTCCGAGCGACTCCGGGTAGCTGGCCAGGTGGAGGTCCGCGCCGGGATGCACCCAGAAATGCAGGCCGGCGAGATCGGTGATCAGAGCGCACACGGGTACCCGCAGCTGGCCGCGCTGGCGCATGACACCCAGCGGAGCGGTGATGCCGGGGTAGGTGGAGACCACCACATCGGGCCGTTCGGCGTCGATCAGCGAACCGAGGCGCTCGCGGCTTGCGCGGTAGAGCAGGCGCAGGGCGATCCGGCGCCCCAACCTCCAGCGCAAGCCGACGGCATACGACAGCGAGTAGCTCGACGGACAGTGCGTCAGCTGCCAGCGCGTGAAGCGCTCGAGGAAGGTTCGCAGCGGTCCCCGGCTCTCCCCGAGTCCATTGCGCACGGCCACGCGCACGTCCGGGGCCATGTTGCGCAACTCGTCGCGCAGGCCCTCGGCCGCGCTCTGGTGGCCGCGGCCGACGCCGGCGGAGAGGATCAGCACGCTCGCGGACTCCTTCGCGCGGTCCACGGTGAGCGCCACCGCGCCAGCATATGCACATCCGAGGGGGAGTGGGTCCGGCTAGCATTGCCTGCATGCCCGAGCGCGACTACCTTCGAGCGATCTCCGAGCGCGTCGTCGTCTACGACGGCGGCATGGGCGCGACGCTCGAGCAGTTCGACCTGACCAGCGAGGACTACGGCGGCCTGCAGGGCAAGTGCCACGAGGCGCTGGTGCTCAACCGCCCGGACGTGATCGAGGGCGTGCACGCCTCGATGCTCGACGCGGGGGCGGAGGTCGTGGAGACGGACACCTTCCAGGGCTCGCGCATCAAGCTCGGCGAGTGGGGCCTCGCGGACTACACCGTCGAGATCAACACCAAGGCGGCGGAAATCGCGCGCAAGGCCGCCGGCCCCAGCCGCTACGTCGCCGGCTCGATCGGGCCGACCGGCTACCTGCCGGCGTCCGAGGACCCGTCGCTCGGGCAGATCCGCTTCGGCGAGCTGGTGGAGGTCTTCACCGAGCAGGCCGAGGGCTTGATCGACGGCGGCGCGGACCTGATCATCATCGAGACCGCGCAGGACATCCTCGAGGTCAAGGCCGCCGTGTTCGGCGCGCGCGCGGCGTTCAAGAGCACCGGGCGCACGCTGCCGATCCACACCTCCGTGTCGCTGCTGCCCAACGGCGGCAAGATGCTGCTGGGGACCGACATCTCCGCGGTGCTCACAACGCTCGAGGCGCTGAAGGTCGACGTGATCGGCCTGAACTGCTCGACCGGCCCAGAGGACATGCGCGACGCGATCCGCTTCCTCGGCGAATACTGCCCCGTCCCCGTCGCCTGCATCCCCAACGCCGGCCTGCCGCTGCAGGGACCCGACGGCGAGACGATCTTCCCGGAGAAGCCCGAGCCGCTGGCGGAGGCGCTGAAGGAGTTCGTCGAGCGCTACGGCGTGGGCGTCGTCGGCGGCTGCTGCGGCACCACGCCCGATCACATCCGCGCGATCGCCGAGCGCGTCGGCAACCGGACCGTCACGCCCCGTCCGGCACCACGCCATCCCCATATCTCATCGATGATCGCCGCGACCCCGCTGGCGCAGGAGCCGGCGCCGACGATGGTCGGCGAGCGCGTCAACTCGCAGGGCTCGCGCAAGGCCAAGGAGCTGCTGCTCGCCGACGACTACGACGGCCTCGTGCAGATCGCCGAGGATCAGGTGACCGGCGGCGCGCACGTGCTCGACCTGTGCGTGGCGCTGACCGAGCGCACCGACGAGGACGAACAGATGCGGCTGCTCGCCAAGAAGGTCTCGCTCACGCAGCCCGCCCCCATCCAGATCGACTCGACCGAGCCGGAGGTGATCGAACGCGCGCTCGAGCAGATCCCCGGCCGCGCGATCGTCAACTCCGTCAACCTCGAGGCCGGCCGCGCGAAGCTCGATCGCGTCGTGCCGGCGGCGCTCGCGCACGGCGCGGCGCTGATCGCGCTGACGATCGACGAGGTCGGCATGGCCAAGACGGCCGACAGGAAGGTCGAGATCGCCAAGCGCATCCGCGACCTGTGCTGCGAGGAGCACGGCCTCGACCCGCAGCTCCTGATCTTCGACTGCCTGACGTTCACGCTGACGACCGGCGATGAGGAGTGGCGCCCGTCCGCGATCGAGACGATCGCGGGGATCAAAGCGATCAAGGAGCAGATCCCCGAGGTGAAGACCTCGCTGGGGGTGTCGAACGTCTCCTTCGGCGTCTCCCCCGGCGCGCGCGCGGTGCTCAACTCGGTGTTCCTGCACCACTGCGTGCAGGCGGGCCTGGACCTGGCGATGGTCAACCCCAACCACATCACGCCCTACTCGGAGATCCCCGACGTCGAGCGCGAGCTGGCCGACGACCTCGTGTTCAACCGCCGCGAGGACGCGCTCGAGAAGTTCATCGAGCACTTCGAGTCCAAGGGCCCCGAAGACGAGAGCCAGAGCGCAGCGGACCCGACCGAGGGCATGGAGCCCGAGGAGGCGCTGCACTTCCACATCCTGCGCCGCCGCCGCGACGGCGTCGAGGATCAGATCGACCGCAGCGTCGAGAAGATCGGCGCGGTGCCGACGCTCAACGAGGTGCTGCTGCCGGCGATGAAAGAGGTCGGCGACAAGTTCGGCGCGGGAGAACTGATCCTGCCGTTCGTGCTGCAGTCGGCGGAGGTGATGAAGCGCGCGGTCGCGCAGCTGGAGAAATACCTGGACAAGATCGAGGGCTACACGAAGGGCACGGTCGTGCTGGCGACGGTGTTCGGCGACGTTCACGACATCGGCAAGTCGCTGGTCAACACGATCCTCACCAACAACGGCTACACGGTCGTGGACCTCGGCAAGCAGGTGCCGATCCAGACGATCGTGGACGCCGCGCAGGAGCACGACGCGACGGCGATCGGCCTGTCCGCGCTGCTGGTGTCGACCTCCAAGCAGATGCCAGCGTGCATCCAGGAGCTGCACGCCAAGGGCCTCTCCTTCCCCGTGCTGATCGGCGGCGCGGCGATCAACCGCGCGTTCGGCTACCGCGCGCTGTACCCCGGAGGCAAGGACTCGGAGGAGGTCTACGAGCCGGGCGTCTTCTACTGCAAGGACGCGTTCGAGGGCCTCGCGGTGATGGACCAGTTGATCGACGCGGACGCGCGCGGCGCGCTCGTGCAGAAGCTGCTCGCCGGCGCCACCGAGTTCCGCGCGAAGGGCGAGGCGCCCGCGGAGGATCTGAACTTCGCCGACGACTCGGTACGCTCGCCCGCGCGCACAGACGCGCCGGTCCCGACGCCGCCGTTCTGGGGCGTGCGCGAGATCCCGGTGGACCTCGACGAGGTCTACCGCCATCTCGACACGCACGTGCTGTTCAAGCTGCACTGGGGCGGCAGGGGCGTCAAAGGCGAGGCGTGGCAGACGCTGCTGCGCGACGACTTCCGCCCGCGGCTGGAGCGGATGTGGAAGGAGCAGGACTACCTGCACCCGCGCGCGCTGCTCGGCTTCTTCCCGTGCTACTCGCTGGGCAACGACATCATCGTGCTGGACCCCGAGGACAGGACCACGGAGCTCACCCGTTTCGTCTGCCCGCGCCAGCCGAAGGGCGATCGCCTGTGCCTGGCCGACTTCTTTCGCCCTGCGATCGACGGCAAGCCTCCTGAGGAGCTGGACGTGATCGCGGTGCAGGCGGTGACGGTCGGCTCTGAGGTGACGGAGCTGATGGCCAAGCTGGAGGCCGAAGGCGAGTTCGCCGAGCAGCTGTTCGTGCACGGCCTCGGCGTGCAGACGGCCGAGGGGCTGGCCGAGTGGTTGCACTATGAAGCGCGCCGCATGCTCGAGATCCCGCTCGCGCAGGGGCGCCGCTACTCGTGGGGCTACCCGGCCGTGCCCGAGCAGTCAGAGCATCTGAAGGTCGAGCAGCTGCTCGGCCTGGAGCAGATCGGCATGAGCATCACCGACGGCTACGCGCCCGAGCCCGAGCAGTCGACGCTCGCGCTCGTCGCCCACCACCCGCAGGCGATCTACTTCGGCACGCGCCAGGGGCGCCTGCTCCCCGACGGCTCCCCCGACGATCTGATCCGCGGCTCCAACCGCGACCCGTCGCTGTTCGGCGAGCTCGAGGACGAGGAGCCTCAGCGCGAGATGGTCGAGCGCACGACGGCGCTGTAGACCTGCGTCCCGGGACGCGGCCCGCGCAGCCTGGCGAGCTCGGCGCGAACGAGGCGGGTGTCGATCAGGCTGGCACGGCAGGTGGCCGTGCGACGGCCTTCGCGCACGCTGGGATGGACAGCTTTCTGCGCTGGGGCAGCGGCAATCGAGCTCCTCACGGCTGACCCATCGGCGGGACGCTGGAGCGACTGAAGCCCTGCAACCTACGACTCTTCGCGGGGCGGCGGGCGAAACAGGATCCGCTTGACCTCGCCGGCCGTGCCGCCACCGAGGCGCAGCGCGGTCTGGAAGCCCTCGCCGCCGAGCTCGCCGGCGTCGAGCGCGCGGCGCAGCTCGTTCAGCGCCGCGTGGTCCTCCTCGCGCACCTGCTCGCGGGCGGTCTCGAGCAGGATCAGGTGGCGCGGGCGCTTGAGCGCGGCGGCGATGCGCACGAACGGCTCGCGCTCGCCGGCGTCGAGGCCGTCGGCGGCGAGGACGACCGTCTCCCTGTTCTCCATGCGCTTGGACACGGCCGCGCGCAGGAGCTCCGCGGCGCGCGCGTCGAGCTCCTCCTCGGCGACGCGCCCGGCGAGCAGCGCGCGGACCTTGCCGAGCGAGAGCATGCTGGCGCGGTCCTCGATCAAGCGGTCGAGGAAGCTGTCGCGATCGGCGAGCGACGCGCTGACGACGACGAGCAGGCTCCCGGGCGAGTAGCGCAGCCGGTCGGCGGGCGCGAGCACGCGGCAGTGGACGGTCAGATCGGCGGGCCGCGGCGGGGCGCCGTCGCGGCGCGGACGATCCGAGGACCACCCGGTCCGCTCGTCGTCGGAGATCTTGACGCTGCGTGCTGGAGGTCGTGAGGCCATACCCCCATCATGCCCTAAACGGCCGCCCGCTCCGGTCACTCATGCCTCATTCGGCAGCCGCGACGGCTCCGATGCGGCGATCAGCGCGAGCTTGGCGGCGCGATCGAGCTGCTTGATGCGCGCCTCCTCGCGCATGGCGGCCGTCCGGTCGGGCATCGGCAGCGCGATCGCGAGCTCGACCGGCCGGCGGCTGGCGGTGTAGCGGCTGGCGGTGCCTTCCTGGTGGCGGGCCAGGCGCCGGTGCACGTCGGTGCTCCAGCCGGTGTAGAGCGAGCCGTCGGAGCAACGCAGCATGTAGACCCAAGCGGCAGTCACGGCGGACTCATACGCCGCGGGAACACCGAAACCTGCATTATCCCGCCGACGAGTCAGTACGCTAGCACTATACCGATATATGGGACCCAGATATTCATAGTCGCTATGCCAAATCGCCTCGCGCTGATGCGACGGCGGTGCTACCCCGACCGATGGTCGACGCGGGCAGCGGTCCGAGCGTGACGGGCGCGGCGTGCATCGTGCGCAGGCGCACCTCCCGCCAGGAGAGGCCCTCGTTGACGAGCGCGGGCAGGCCCATGATCAGCGCGGTGGCGAGCTCGACGGCCTGCAGGACGATGCCGTAGGCGATGGCGTCGGGCGTGGAGACGTGGTAGGCGCCGGCGAGCACGGCGACGCAGGCGGCCTGGAAGACGCCGACGTTTGCTGGCGTGGCGGGCACGACGGCGGTGACGTTGACGGCGAACAGGACCGCGGCGGCAGCGGCGGCGCCGGCGTGGGGATCGAGGCCGAGCGCCATCAGCAGCAGCCAGCAGGACAGCCACTGCAGCGCCCACGCGCCGAGCTGGGCGCCGGTGGCGAGCGCCGCGCGGCGGGGCTGGGCGAACACGCGCAGGCCGTCGCGCAGGCGCAGCAGCGAGCGGCGCAGCGCGGCCAGGAGCGCGTGCAGGCGTCGCGAGCGCGAGAGCGCGGCGGGCGGCACGAGCACCGGCGTGAGCGCGAGCGCGATCAGCGCGGCGAGCGGCGCGAGCGCGACCAGCAGCAGCGCACGATCGTGGTCGTCGAGGACGCTGACGGTCGAGAGCGTGACGCCGCCGAGGATCGCGAGCGCGAGCAGGTTGAGCAGCGTCTGCGAGACGATCGTGCCGAGCACGACGGGCAGGGTCTCGCGCGCGCGCCCGAGACGCCGCGCGACGATCAGCGCGCGCGAGGGCTCGCCGAGGCGGGCGGGCAGCGTGGCGGACATGAGCACGCCGATGAACGTGCCCTGCATCGCATCCCGGCGTTTGGCGCGGCGCCAGGTTGGCGCGGCGACGAGGATCGAGTGCCAGGAGAGCGCGCGGGCGAACATGGCGGCGCACATCAGCGCGAGGCCGGCGGCGAGCAGGCCGGGCTTGGACGCGAGCAGCGAGGCGGCGACACGGGCGACGCCGACGCGCTGCAGCGCGAGCGCGGCGAGCGCGGCGCCCGCGAGCGTGCTCGCGGCGAGGCCGGCGCGGCGCAGCGTGCGCAGGCGACGCGGCCGGCCGACGAGCGGCGGGCCGGCGGCGGTCAGCGGCCGCAGCCGCTCGGCCGGGATGCGCGGCAGCAGGTCGGCGGGAGCGAGGCCATAGCGCACGGCCGCGCGTCCCAGCGGGGTGGCGGGCGAGCCGACGCGCAGCGCCTGCTCGTAGCAGTCGAGCACCTCCGCGGCGACGCGCGGCCACGCGAAGCGCTCGGCGCGCTCGCGCGCGGCGAGCGCCATGCGCGCGCGCAGGTCCGGATCGAGCGCGAGCGCGCGCAGCGCCTCCGCGAGCGCGAGCGCGTCCCCGGGCGGCACGAGCAGCCCGTCGTGCCCGTCGCGCAGGACGTCGCGGTATCCGGGGATGTCGGACGCGAGCACGGGCGTGGCGGCGGCGAACGCCTCCGTGAGGACCATCCCGAAGCTCTCGCCGTGCAGCGAGGGCGCGCACAGGACGTCCGCGCGGGCGAGCTCGGCGAGCTTGCGCTCCTCGGAGACCTTGCCGAGCGCTTCCACGCCGCGATCGTCGAGCATCATGTGGGCGACCTCGTCGCGGCTGGCGCCGACGAGCGTGAGCGTCGCGGGAATCTCCTCGCGCAGCGCCTCGAACGCCCGCAGCAGCACCGGCAGGCCCTTGCGCTCGACGGCCTGGCCGACGAACAGGACGCGCAGCTGTCGCCGACCGTCGCGCAGCTCCGATTGGCTATGCGGGTCGGCGTCGTGCGGGGACTCGCCCGTGGGCTCGTAATCGAGCGCGGGGGTGGACGGCGCGCCGTCGAGCAGGTGCACGCCGTTGGGGATGATGCGATAGCGCCCGCCGTAGAAGCGCCGCGCGGTCCACGCGGCGGCCTCGGACACGGCGATGCGCACGCGCAGGCGGTTCATCCGCCGCCGGCCGCCGAGCGGGCCCGCGGCGATGCCGTTGGTGAGGCGGTTCTCGGAGTAGGTGTGGAAGGTGCCGACGAGCGGCAGCCGCCCGGCGCTGCAGAGAGCGTCCCACGAGAGCATCGGCACGACCGGCTCGTGGATGTGCAGCACGTCGTAGCCGCCGTCGCGCAGCTCCCGACGCATGGCGAAGACCGCGTGCGGGGTGAGCGCCATGTTCGAGACGGCGCCGTTGGCGGGCACGCCGACGGTCCGCCCGAGTGCGACGAAGTCCGCGGGCACGGGACGCGGCTGCGGGCGCGCCCCGCGGTGCAGCCGCCGCGAGAGCGCGTCGTCGGGGTCGAACGGCGCGAGGATGCGCGCTTCGTGTCCGGCCGCGGTCAGCTCGGATGCGAGCGCCTCTATGTGGCGGGTGACACCACCCGGGTAGGTCCACGAGTACGGCGACAGCAGCGCGATCCGCACGGACTCATACTCTATCCGCCGGGCTGCGATAATCGCGTTGTGAGCACGCGCCGCTTCGTCAAGTACACGTTCCTGAAGCTCGACCCGGCGTGGCGGCGGCTGGACGGGGAGCGTCGCGCGCAGGACAAGCGCGAGTTCGCGGCCGCGTGCGAGGACTTCGCCGACGGTCACCTGCTGCAGAGCTTCTCGCTGGTGGGCACGCGCGGCGACGCGGAGCTGCTGCTCGTGTCGGAGGCGGAGAACCTCGACCGCATCCACGAGTTCCACGTCGTGCTGGCGCAGAGCGGACTGATGCAGTGGGCGCAGATCCCGCACTCGTTCCTGGGCATGCGCAAGAGCTCGGAGTACTCCGAAGACGAGCGCAACGTGTCGCGGGGCTTTCGCGGCCGCTACGTGTTCGTGTACCCGTTCGTGAAGTCGCGCGAGTGGTATGCGCTGCCGGCGGAGGAGCGCTGGCGGATCATGCAGGGCCACATCCAGGTCGGCCGCGAATACCCGGGCGTGGACAACCACACGACGTACTCGTTCGGCCTCGACGACCAGGAGTTCGTGGTCGCGTTCGACACCGACGACGTGGGCACGTTCCTCGACCTGGTGCAGCGGCTGCGCACGACGGAGGCCTCGCGCTACACCGTGCGCGACACCCCCAGCTTCACGTGCCTGGCGATGTCGCTGGAGCGCGCGCTGAACGCTCTCGACGGCGAGCCCGTGGCACTCGAGGCGCTGCCGTCTGCCTAGGCGCGCCGCCGCCCACCCGCGCACGAGACGCGCCGTCGCCCACCTGCGCACGGCCGACCCGGTGCTGGCGGCGCTGATCGACGCGATCGGGCCGCTCGGCGACAGCCGTGAGGGACGCGGGCGGGCGGGGATCAGATCAAACGACCACTACGGCGCGCTCGTGCGCTCGATCACCGGCCAGCAGCTGTCGGTGCTGGCGGCGCGCGCGATCTACGGGCGCCTGACCGCGCGCTTCGAC
>JBKQHH010000104.1:0-6249 GCA_052148875.1 Solirubrobacteraceae bacterium | reverse complement strand
CATTTAATTAGTCGGATAACTGCCTCCGCGACATCGTCAATGTAGGTGTCCCCCGCCCCCTCGGCGCTCTCCACGAGGTCGTAGCCGCCGCAGAAGCCCGGTCCGCTGCCGGACAGCGCCAGCACGTGCACCGCCGGATCCAGATCGGCGCGCTCGACGCACGCCGCGAGCTCCGCGATCAGCTGCGCCGTGATCCCGTTGCCGCGCTCGGGACGGTCGAGGGTGATCCGCGCGATCCGCTCCGTCACCTCGTAGCGGACGACCGCGCTCATCCCCGCACACTCTAATCGACCATGCCGCGACCGCGGCCGGCCGCGGCGAGCGTCGGTGCCATACTCCGCCCGTGCCCAGCGATCGCGCATACGCGCGCCTGTCGATGTTCATGCCCGCGGGCGCGCTGCGCGCCCTCGGCAAGCTGAACGTGCCGATCTACCGCGCCACGCGCGGCCGCCTGCTGAGCAAGGTCGGCCGCGCCCCCGTCCTGCTGCTCACCTCGACCGGGCGGCGCTCCGGACAGCAGCGGACCGCGCCGGTGCTGTACCTCGCCGAGGGCGAGCGCCTGGTCGTGATCGGCTCCAACGCCGGCAACGAGCGCGCGCCCGCCTGGTCGCACAACCTCACGGCGAACCCCGACGCCGAGGTGCAGATCCGCGGCAGGCGCCGGCAGGTGCGCGCGCGGGTCGCCGAGGGCGAGGAGCGCGCGGAGCTGTGGCGCAAGATGAACGAGCAGTACGCGGGCTTCGCGCAGTACGACGAGAACACCTCGCGCGAGATCCCCGTGTTCGTGCTCGAGCCGCGCTAGCCTGACGGTCAGTGCGACTGTTCGGACGCGACAGGACCGCAATGGTCGAGCCCGCCGCCGCCCTGCCCGGGCGCGCGCAGGAGATGCCCGTGCCCGACCGCCACGAGGTGCTCGGCACGCCGCTGCAGGGGCCGTTCCCCGACGGGGTGCAGAGCGCGATCTTCGGCATGGGCTGCTTCTGGGGCGCCGAGCGGATCTTCTGGGAAGCCGACGGCGTGTACACGACCGCGGTCGGCTACGCGGGGGGGCTCACGCCCAACCCCACCTACTACGAGGAGGTCTGCAGCGGGCGCACCGGCCACGCGGAGGTCGTGCTCGTGGCCTTCGAGGTCGCCAAGACCAGCTACCAGGAGATGCTCAGGCTGTTCTGGGAGGGACACGATCCCACCCAGGGCATGCGCCAGGGCAACGACGTCGGCAGCCAGTACCGCTCGCTGATCATGTGCGACGGCGAGGACCAGCGCGCCGCCGCCGATGCCTCGCTCGCCGCCTACCAGCAGATGCTCTCCGCGGCCGGCCACGGAACCATCACCACCGAGCTCGCCGAGCTCGACCGGCTCCACCCCTTCTACTACGCCGAGGCATACCACCAGCAGTATCTCGCCAAGAACCCCGGCGGCTACTGCGGGCTCGGCGGCACCGGCGTGGCCTGTCCGGTCGGCCTGACCGCTCAGCGGTCAGCGCAGCTGTCGTAACGCCGATCGTCCACCGGCCTCTTCCGAGCTACCGACCGGCGACGCATCTTCGCGGGGCCGCCGCGGCAGCGCTCATCCCATTGCCAGCAGCTCGAGCGGTTCCTGGTTCTCGAGCGTGGCGGTGGTGTGCAGCGACGCGGGTAGCTCTTGGTAGCTCCAGATCAGGTCGAGCACGTCTTCCGGGCCGCCTTCGAGGTGCGTTGGCGCTTGCACGCCCTTGGACCCTTCGAACTTCAGCTTGGCGGTGTTTGACATCTTGTCGGCGCTCGTGACCGCGGCGATCACCGACCCGGACAACGACGTGGGAGCGACCCCCGCGTTGCAGTCGAAGTTCGCGAAGGACTTTTCGGCGGGAGCGTTCAGCGCCCAGCCGATCGAGGGCTTGGCTCCCGCCTGGATGTAGCCGAGCTGCGCGGGCACGGTGGTCCTGATTTCCCCGGCGGCCGCGCCGGCGCTCTTGCACTCGCTGTCGCGTTCGTTCACGTATGTGCACCCGGTCAGGACCAGCGAGATGGTGGCGCTCTGCGGGCCGGTGTATTCGCCGCTCCCGCTGCCTGCGCTGCAGCGGAGCTCCGGGAAGTCGGTATCGGCGATATTCAGCTCGCCGAGGCTGATCTGGAAGTGGGCGTCGCCGATTGGCCAGGGCTCCCATTCGTAGTGGCCGCTGTCGGCGCCGGCGCTGGGGGTCGTGCAGGTCTTGCTCGCGTACTGAGCGTCTGCGGCGGTGACTTTCACGCATCTCCCGAGCGCGGGGAGCGTGTTGGTCGTGAAGGTCTGCTCGGCGCCGTAGGCGGTGCCGTCGGCGTTCGTCACGAGCACCCGGAAGTAGTACGTTCGATGCGCTTGCAGCCCGCCCAGGTTGGCGGACACGGCGACCGGCTTGACGCCGGAGCCGGGCGAGGGAGAGCATGGCACGCTCGTGCCGTAGGAGGGGGAGGTGCCGTATTCGAAGAGGCAGTCGCTGACGGCGGCGCCGTCGGGGTCGACGGTCGCGTTCAGCGTGGCGCCGCTCAGCGAGATACCGGTGGCGATGCCGGTGACAGCGGTGGGCGCGTATGCATAGGTGAATTCGCTTTCGGGCCCCACCGCGCTCGTACCCTGGGGCGTGGTGACGGTGACATCGACGGTGCCGCTCCCGGCGGGCACGACCGCGAGGACTTCCTCGTCGGAGCGGATTTCGAATTCGGTGGCTGGCGTCGCGCCGAAGTGGACGGCGCTGGCTCCTTCCAGGTGCCCGCCGACGATCGACACGCGCGTGCCGGCCGAGCCGGCTTCCGGTGCGAGCTCGCTGACGGTGGGGAGCTTGGAGGCGACGAGGCTGACGAGGTCGTGGCTTCCGGAGGCCATCGCGGTGACTTCGCCGTGCAGGTACGGCCCGTCGGGGCAGGGGCCTGGCGCGTAGGCTGCGCACACGCCGGCCGGTGTGTAGCTGTCGTCGATCGTCCCGTCTCCCAGCTGCCCGTACTCGCCTTCGCCCCAGGTCTCCAGCTGCCCGTCTTCCAGGGCGACGAGCCCGCCCCGGGTGAGCTCGCCCTGGGCGAGGGCGCTCACGTGGGAGAGGCCCTTGACGAGCACCGGGATCTCGCTGCATTCCAACTTGACGCGTTCTTTTTCGCGTTCCTCCACGCATTCCGTTCGCGCCGACTTCTCGCCGAGGGCGCCGCGGAAGTCCGAGCCCCAGGCGACGACGGTCCCGTTCTTCAGCAGCGCGTAGCTGTCGAAGTAGCCGGCGGAGATGGACTTCACCTCGCCGAGCCGGCCCGTGCACGAGCCGTTTTCGGCGAGCGCGCACACGGTCCGCGGGACGTCGCTGGTGATGTCTTCGCCGTCGCCGAGCTGCCCGCGCTCGTTCCCGCCCCACGCCATCATCGTCCCGTTCTTCAGCAGCGCGAGCGCGTCCCAGGAGCCGGCGGCGATCGCGCTCACTTCGCTGAGGCCGCTCACTTGTACGGGAATGCGGCTGCAGGCGTAGTGTTCTTCGCCGCAGGTTTCCGGGCCGGTGGTCGTGCCGTCGCCGAGCGCGCCTTCGGTGTTTTCGCCCCACGCCATCACCGTGCCGTTCTTCAGCCGGGCGAGGCTGAAGTCGGCGCCGGCGGCGACTTCGACGACTTCCCGCAGATAGTTTTCGGGCTTGCACGGGGATTCGAGCTTCGTGCAGACCGGCAGCGGGTAGAAGTTGCGGGCGGTGTCCGTGGCGAGGTCGCCGTAGTAGTTCCCGCCCCACGCGGCGACCGTGCCGTCGCTCAGCAGCGCAAGGCTCGGGAGACGCCCGGCGGAGACCTGCGTGACGCCTTCCAGGTAAGGGCCTCCCGCGCATTCGGAGACGCCGAGCGCGCACACCTGCACGGGCGTGGTGCGCTGTTGGTTGGTGCCGTCGCCGACCACGCCGAAGTAGTTTTCGCCCCAGGCGAGGAGCCTGCCGTCGTTCAGCAGCGCGAGGCTCTGTTCCCAGCCCGAGGACAGCAGCTGGGCTTCGGGCAGCCCGCTCGTTTCCACCGGCACGTCGCTGCTTTGGATCCCGGCGTTGCCGAGGTCCCCGCCGTTTTCTCCCCAGGCAAGCGCGGGCCCGGGCGGGTCATAGATGAAGCGGCTGGCCGCGCTCGCGGTGCTCGTGCCCGACGGGGTGGTGACGGTGACGTCGACCGGCCCGGTGCCGCCGGGCACGGTGGCGCTGATCGAGCCGTCGGATTCCACGGTGAACTGCGGCGCTTCGACCGAGCCGAAGCTGACCTCCGATGCGCCGATGAGGTCCGCGCCTGTGATCGTGACCGTCCCGGTGCCGTCGGCCGCGCTCGTCCCGGGCGTCACGCCGGTGACACGCGGCGCCCCGGTGGAGAAGGCGACGTCCGCGCCGTAGCTCGTGCCGTCGCTGTTGCTCGCCACGAGCCTGTAGTGGTAGACCGTTTCCGGTTCGAGCTCGCCGATCGTCTGCGAAACCGCCTGCCCGCTCGTGCCGATCGAGCCTTCGGGAACCGGGATGCTCGCGCCATAGGCGGTGGTCGTGCCGTATTCGAACCAGTAGCCGGTGCTGAGGCCGCGCGGAGAGACGTAGCCGCCCAGCGTGGCATCGTCCGGGCGGACGTCGCTCGCGGGCCTGGTCGAGACGGCTGGGGCCGCTCCGGCGAGCACCAGCGGACCCCAGGGGCTGCCGTTGCCGGCGGGCCCGTCATAGCCGACCTCGGCGCGGCAGAAATAGGCGACCAGCGGGGCGTCCGAGCATTCGCCGTTGACCCCCTGCGTGACGTCATCGAGCCCCGCGGACGCCTCGTAGAACGCCTCCGCCCCGGGCAGCGAGCGCACGTATTCTTCGGCGTGCGCCTCGATCCCGGCGACGAGCGGCGAGGACGCGCTCGTCCCGCAGATGAGCTCCCAGTCGCCGTCGTAGACCGACACGGGCGTGGCGCACGCGGCGTCCGCGGCGACATCGACGGTCATCCGCCCGGGGCATCCGGGGTCGCCCTGCCAGCCGGGCTTCTCGAAGCGGCTGCACCCGGACCCGCCGCCGGACCCGCGGCCCGGTTCATACCAGGTTTCCTCCGACCATCCCCGCGCATTGTCGGCGCGGTGCAGCGCCGTGCCGCCGACCGCCACCACGCTCGGCAGCGCCGCGGGGAAGTCGGGCGAGTCGTCGTGCTTGAGGGTGTTGTCGTAGCCGTGATCGCCCGCGGCGAAGAACAGCATCACCCCGGGATGGTCGAAGTACTCGCGCTCTTCCCCTTCGCATTCGCTCAGGGAGGACCCGCAGTCCTGTTCGGGGCCGGACCAGCTGTTGGACACCTCGACCGCCCCGAGCCTGACGGCCGTGTTCTCGGCTTCGTCGAGCGACTTGCCGGTTGCGTCGTCGGCCTGCACGAGCAGGATGTGGCATTCGGGGCAGGCGGCGGAGACCATCTCGATGTCGAGCGCCTGCTCGCCCTTCCAACCGTCTTCGACCGGATAGCTCGATTCCTGGCCCTGCTCGTTGACCTTGCGGAAGCATTGGTTCTCTCTGGTGCAGGGCGGCAGGCCATAGCGTTCGCGATAGACCGCGAGCGAGTGTTCGGCTTCCACGAAGCCGTAGGCGTCGACGATCGCGATCGTCTCGCCCGCGGCGCCGCCGTTCGTCGAGATCTCGTACGCCGACTGCAGGTCCTGGGGGTCATAGCCGCCTTCTTCGCCGCTGCCTTCCAGCTGCGCGCCGCCGTCGGGGAGCGCGAGGCGGTGCTTGCCGGCGACCCGCACCGGCTTGGGGTCGACGATCGCGGCGCAGGGGCCATCCGGACAGACCCAGTGGGGCTTGGTCTCAGAGGGCGTGCGCGAGATCCCTTCTTCGCCGCCCGCCCTTGCGGCGGCCTTCCGCGGGGAGCGCAGGGCCTTGGCATCGCCCGCGGAGGCGGCGGCTTCACCGCCGATCCGCGCCGGGCGGGCTTCCGCCCGCGCACTGACGGCCCGTGCGGCCACGGGGGCTGGGAGCGCTCCCGCCGCGACGACGACGCCCGCGAGCGCGCAAGCGAATGCGGCGCGTGCCAGCGCCCCACGACCACTCCGCTCTGCTGCCCCGCCCTCCTTCACCGCACCCCGTCCCTCTGGCCCTCCCTGACATCAGGCGGACCCCCAGCGGCCGGTAGCTGACGGCATCGTACCGGCGCTGTGCTCTCAGGTCAACCTGGCGGGGACTCCTTCGGGGCGCCCCGCGCCCCTGCCTGCACGGAGCAGCGGCCCCGCCCGAGCGGGGCCGCCGCCGACCGGCCTGCACCCCCAGGCGGGCGCGGC
>JBKQHH010000103.1:0-2535 GCA_052148875.1 Solirubrobacteraceae bacterium | reverse complement strand
CCGCCGTCTACGCGCTGCCGGCCTCCGCGCGACGCCCCGGCCAGCAGGGCCGCACCCCGCTCAAAGGCGCCAAGCTTCAGAGCCTGGCGAAGATCGCCGAAACGGCGATCGTACGCGTTCAGGGGGTCAGAGCAGGAATTTCGCGAAGGCGAGCGTAGTTATGGAGCGTGGTTGGCGGTGATGAGCTTGTTGAGCTGAGAGCGCAGAACGCGTTGCTGCGCGAGCAGATCGTGCTGTTGGAGGAGCGCGGCGCGCTGCTGGGTAGGGAGAACGCGTTGTTGCGGGCGCAGGTCGAGGAGCTTGAGCGGCGTGTTAACCGGGACTCCAGGAACAGTTCGCAGTCGCCTTCACAGGATTCGCCGAAGTCGCGTGCTGAGCGGCGTCGGGACGCGCGGGCGAAGGTGAAAGAGCTCTCGAAGCGTGCGCCGGGTGGCCAGCCGGGGCATGAGGGCAAGCATCGTGCGATGGTGGCGGCAGAGCGGGTTGATCATCGCTCGTCGTATCTGCCGGTTGCGTGCGGGTGCGGGCACCGGTTCGATGGCTGTGAGGACCGGGTTGACAATCCGGTCATCCATCAGCAGTGGGAGCTGCCGGTGGTCCGTCCGCTGGTGTTTGAGTACGAGCTTGTGCGGTTGCGGTGCCCGTGCTGCGGGCGGGCGAGGCTGGCGGACCTGCCCTTGGGGGTGTCGTGGTCGGCGTTCGCGGCGCGGCTGGAGGCGCACATCGCGATGCTGGCGGGGGTGTATCGGCTCTCGCGTCGGCAGGTGCGCGAGGTCGTGGCGGAGGTGTTCAACATCCCGATCTCGCTCGGCGCGGTCGACGCGGCGATCATGCGGATGTCGGCGATCTTGAAGGACCCGTGGGAGCGGTTGCGGGAGTACGTCCGCAACGCGCAGGTGGTGCATGCCGATGAGACCAGTTGGCGGCTCTCTGGCGCCCAGCAGTACCTGTGGCTGGCCTCCAGCGCGCTGGCGGCGTGCTTTCGGATCGACCCGACCCGCTCCGCGCGGGCGGCGAAGGAGTTGTTGGGCGAGGAGTTCGGCGGGTTCGTGGTCTCTGACCGCTACGCCGGCTATCACTGGCTCGACGTGCTCCAACAGCAATTGTGCTGGTGTCACGTGATCCGCCAACTGGTCGAGGTGTCCGAGCGCGAGGGCGCCACCGGCAAGCTCGGCACCAAGCTCGTAAACGCCGCGCGGAAGGTCGTCAAAGTCCACCACCGCTACCTGAAGGACGACCACGATCTGGACTGGCTGCGCGAAACGCTGGCGCCGTTGCGAGCGCAGATCCAGAGGCTGTTGGAGCAGGGCACCCGCGGCGAGCACGAGAAGACCGCGAACTTCTGCTCGGGGCTGCTGGGCGAATACGACGCGCTGTGGACCTTCTGCGACGTTCAGGACATCGAGATACCGATCACAAATAACGCCGCCGAGCGGGCGCTGCGGCACGCCGTGCTGCTGCGGCGCATCCAGGGCGGCACCCAATCCGAGCAGGGCAACCGCTGGGTTGAGCGGATCCTCTCGATCCGCGAAACGCTCCGCCTCCAAGACCGCCGCGTACTCGACTACCTCATCGACGCAGCGACCGCCGCCCACCACGGCCAAAGCCCGCCGTCACTCCTCCCAGCGGGACCCTGACCCCCGCCGGCGCGCGCGGGCGTCCGCCACGCTCGCGATGATCACGCTCATGACCACGAGCGGACGATCGCGCAACACACCCTGCTTCTGCGGGTCAGGACGCAAGCTCAAACACTGCTGCGGACCCCACCTGCGGCCGGTACGGACCGCGGAGCTCAACGACGGCTGCCGCTGGCGGTTCTGGGCACCGCACGACAACAACGATCGGTACGCCAGCGAAGTCGCCGAGCACGTCTGCACCGCAGAGCGCGTCTGGATCGCCCGCGGCACCGACCACGGCACCACCTGGCTGATCGACGACGAGCCCGCCACCCTGCTCGAAGTGTTCGACCGCCTACCCGGAGCGCTCTACCACTGGGTCGCAGAGCAAACCATGACCACGCTCAACGCCGCCGCGCCTCCCGTTGACTGCAGCTCTCCAGAGACAACCCACGACGCCGATTCCGAGTACCCGCCCCACTTTGCCGAGATCCGCGAACTGATCAGCGAAGTCATCCGTCTCGCTCACGCCGGCGACGCGATGCAAGCACACCTACCGACCAACTTCACGCCCAACCAGCCACACCACACCCAACAACCCCTCGCCTCCTGACCACCGTCACCCAAGGAACCCCCTGAACGCGTACAGGCTCGTGAACCCGGGAGAGGGCGGGTTGCGCTTCGCGTACGAACCACGCGAGGCGTCTGCTGCTCTGCGCTCAAGCTGGGAGCGGTTCGTAATCGACGGAGTCGTCGAGGAGGGCGTGCGGGATGTGATCGCTGACTCCTGGCGCCGTTCGATCGAGCGCTCGATCAGCTTTGACCTGCGGGCCGTTGAGAGCGACGAGCGAGCCGTCGACGGGCTCGCCACCGACTTCCTTGAGGTCGCCGAGACCGTTGTGCTGCATCTTGCTGGGGA
>JBKQHH010000102.1:0-13446 GCA_052148875.1 Solirubrobacteraceae bacterium | reverse complement strand
GCTCCCCCCGCCTGCCGCGCGGCCGCGCGCGCCTAGCCCTGCTGGCGATCCTGCTGGTCGGCGTCTCCTACGCGACGATGATCCAGAGCTTCTCCTGGAATCAGACCTCGCACTACGACCTGATTCGAGCGCTCAACGACGAAGAAACCACAATCGACCGCTATCAGGCGAACACCGGCGACAAGGTCCAGTACAAGGGGCACTACTACTCGGCGCGCGCACCCGGCCTGGCGCTGTTCTCGATGCCCTTCTACGACGTGCTGAACGGACTCGGGGCCGAATCGTGGACGGACAGGCATGTCGCGCCGCCCGATCATCCGGGCGACGAGATGATCTACCTGATCGGCCTGTGGGGCAACGTGCTGCCGGGGCTGCTGCTGGTGGCGCTCGTGTGGCGCGTCGCCGAGCGCTTCGAGCCCGGCTACGGCATCGCGGCGGCGGTGGTGACGGGCCTGGGCACGATGGTGCTGCCGCTCTCGCAGCTGCTGTTCTCGCACATGTTCACGACGTTCCTCAGCTTCGCCGCCTTCTGGGTGATGCTGTACGAGCGCGAAGGGCCGCCGAGCCCGATGCTGCTCGCGCTCGCCGGCCTGGCGATGGGCTACGCGTTCTCCTCGGAGTACCCGACGTTCTTCGCGGCGATCGTGCTCGGCCTGTTCCTGCTCTCGCGCAGAGACTCGCGCACGCCGCTCGGCGTCCTGCGCCGCGGCGGCGCGTACGTCGCCGGCGGCCTCGTCGGCATCGTCCCGCTGCTGCTCTACAACCACTACGCGTTCCGCTCGTGGACGCACCTGGCCTACGCGAACGTGGAAAAACAGAAAACCGGGTTCTTCGGGATCGGCCCTCCAAGCCTGCGGGTGCTGGCGACGCTGCTGTTCGACTCGCGCGGCCTGTTGACCATCTCCCCGGTGCTGATCATGGGCGCGATCGGCACGGTGATGCTGTACAGGCGCGGCAGGCGCGCCGAGGCGCTCACGATCGGCGGCATCTGCTTCTGCTTCCTGGCGTACAACTCGGGCTACTACCTGCCCTTCGGGGGCGGCTTCATGGGCCCGCGCTTCCTCGACACGCTGCTCCCGTTCCTGGCCTTTCCGATCGCGCTCACGCTCAAGCGCTTCCCCGGACCCACGATCGCGCTCGCGGCGGTCTCGATCACGACCACGGTGATCGCCACCGTCACGCACCCCCTGATCGGCTACGAGAACGAGGCGGTCACCTGGATGCGCTACCTGTCCAAAGGCCTCTTCCAGCCCACGATCGCCTCCGCGTACGGGCTGGGGCGCGGCTGGGGCGGCATCTGGCCGTTCTTGCTCGCCGCCGGCGCGGCCGTCGTGGCGGCGACATGGGCGACGCCGCGGCTGCGCCTGTCTGCGGCCGCGCTGCGGGGGGGCCTGCTGGCGCTCGTCGGGTGGGCGCTGTTCGCGGCGCTCGCGCCGACCGTGCTCGGAATCGACCACGCCGGCCTGACGAGCATCTACAACGCCGGCGACTACACCGCCTTCAACCTGAAGCTGCACTCCGGCAGCACCTATCCGCTGAAGACGCTCGCCCCTCTCGCCGCCGCCGCGGGGCTGCTCGCCCTCGGCGCGATGCGCCTGGCGCGCAACGAGCCACAGCGGCCGTCCGAGCGCCGCAGCGCGGGCTCGGGATCGCGCGCTCAGCCGGCGCTCAGCGGCTGATCAGTTGCTGGCGATCTTCACGCCGCATCGCGCCGCGTGCAGCTGGCGGCACACGACGACGTAGCCCGTGCGCGGCTGCCCGTGGGCGTTGGTGAGACCCGCGTCGAAGCGCGTCGAGCTGGTCCCGCCGTTCCAGTCGTAGATGTACATGCGCTTGATCTGAGGCACGGAGCCGGCGAGCGCGAACATGAACTTGAGCACCCGCGCCGCCCGCGCCAGGCCCGCGCCGCCGCGGTTGGGGAACGCGCCGCCGAACTTCACGATCCCACCGGTCTCCGTCAGCCACACCTGGCCGCCGAGCGCCCTCACGAGATCGCGCGTGCGCCAGCCTTCGAGGTGGTTGACGTCCGCGTAGTTGTGCAGGCCCCAGATCGTCGGCATGACCGTCTCCAGGCGATGGATCTCACGCTTGAATTCCGCGATGTAGCTCAGCGTCGGTTCGATTTTTTCCGCGTCGAGCACGTCGAGGCCGATGACCGTGCAGCCCTTGCACACGCGGATCAGCGCCTGGTAGTAGCGGGCGGCCGTCGCCGCCGTCGGGCTGGTGAACTCGCCGGGCACGTAGCCGCGGTTGGACTCGTCCCAGGACTCGTACTGCCTGACGTTCGGGAACAGCTTCACGAACCTCTGCACGTCGCGCTGGTAGGTCGCGACGGCGGGCACCTGCATGGGCGTGTACTCGGAGTGGTAGAAGGCGACCAGCACCTGCTCGTGCTCGGCTTCGGCGTCGCGGATGAACGCGATCGCCTGGTCGCGGTAGTAGGAGTGCACGGCGGCGTCGTACGGGGCGATGTATCGGACGATCCGCGTGTGCAGCTGCTCGTACAGGGGATTGCCGAACATCTGCGCGCGCTCGTCGCCGATGCCCGTGAGGTAGGAGCCGGCGGCTCGCGCGCGAGGTCCGCCGGCGCCGCCGATCGCGGTGGGCGCCGCCAGCAGGCACGCCAGCAGCGCCAGCGAGATCGCCGGCAGGAGCGCTCTGAAGCGTGTAGGGGACGTTCTCGTGCTCATGTCAGCGAACCGGATACGGCGGGGGCGGAGCTTCGATGATCCCATGTTGCACGCCGCTGCGATCCATGTAGATCGCGTATCCGAGGATCAGGGCGGCGAAGGCGAGGAGGGCGGGAACGCGCCAACGAGGGTAGCGGGTCAGCGTGTGGGCGCCGGCCGGATAGAAGACCGGTGCGGACAGGAAGATCATGCGCCCCCAGTCCAGCGCGAAGGTCATCGAGACCGCCGCGCACGCGACGAGCACGAGCCCGCGCCGGGCGAAGCGGCTGCTCGCGAGCGCGAGCGGCGCGGCAAGCCACAGCGGCCCGTAGATCGAGAACATGCGCCGCGCCTCGGTGGGCAGGCTGCGCGCGCCGGATTCGAGGACGCTCAAGCGCTCCCCGATCAGTGAGCCTCCATAGCCCGGCACAGACGCTTCTCCGACGCTCGAGATCGCCAGATGCACGGCCACGAACGCCAGCACCGCGGGCGCGCCCGCGAGCAGCGCCCGTCGCGCGGCGCCCGCATCCCACGCCCGCGCCGCCCACACCGCGTACGCGAGCGGGATGACGAACAGCACGGCTTCCCTGAAGAGCACGCCGACGAGCAGCGTGAGCGTCAGCGCCCGCAGCCTGCGTTCGACGACGAACAGCGTCGCCGCCATCATGAACAGCATCGTGATCGCGTCGGTGTTGCGACCCTCGCGCAGCGCCACGACGAGCATCGGGGGAGATATCGCCAGCGCCAGCGCCAGCGCGGCGGCGAGGTTCCTGGGCGTACCCAGGCGGCGCATCAGCACGAACGCGAAGCCGGCGGCGCCACCCGCGCCCGCCCACGCGAGCAGCTCGAAGGACGGCGTGTGGCTGAACGGGAGCACGTGCACGAGCCACGGCAGCCCGATGCGATAGCCGAACGGAAAGGTGTGCACCGCGAACGGGTGCTCGGCCATCCGCTCGTAGATCTCATCGTCGCCGCGCGGGACCGTCTCGCTGCGGCTGAGCGCGCTCAACACGCCCAGGGCGAGCGCCCCCAGCAGCCCCACGCAGAGGGCCTGGCGCACAGTCGGCGCGGATGGCGCGGATGGCGCCGCCCGATCGTGAGCCCGGTGGGCGTCCGCGCCGCTCACCGGGTGGGCCGCCAGCTCAGTTGCTCGCGATCTTCACGCCGCAGTTGGCCCCGCGCAGCTGACGGCACACGACGACATAGCCCGCGCGCGGCTGTTCGCGAGAGTTCGTCAGCCCCGCGTCGAAGCGGGTGGAGTTCGTCCCGCCGTTCCAGTCGTAGACGTACATGCGCTTGATCTGCGGCACGGAGCCGGTGAGCGCGAACATGAACTTCAGCACCTTCGCCGCCCGCGCCAGGCCCGCGCCGTGCCTGTTCGGGAAGCTCGGTTCGAACTTCACGAGCCCGCCGGTCTCCGTCAGCCACACCTGGCCGCCGAGAGCTCTTGCCAGATCGCGCGTGCGCCAGCCTTCCAGGCGGTTGACGTCCGAGTAGTTGTGCAGGCCCCAGATCTTCGGCACGACCGTCTCCAGACGGCTGATCTCGCGCTTGAACTCCGAGATGTAGCTCAGCGTCGAGCCTATGTACTGAGCGTCGAGCACGTCCAGACCGACGACCGTGCAGCCCTTGCACACGCGGAGCAGCGCCTGGTAGTACTTCGCCGCGGCCACCGCCGAGGGACTCGAGAACGCGTGCGCGACGTTGCCGCGGTTGGACTCGTCCCAGGACTCGTACTGCCTGACGTTCGGGAACAGCTTCACGAACCTCTGCACGTCGCGCTGGTAGGAAGCGATGCTGGGCAGCCGCGTCGGCGTGTATTCGGAGTGGTAGAAGGCGACCAGCACCTGCTGATGCGCGGCTTCGGCGGCTTCGATGAACGCGGTCGCCTGGTCCAGCGAGTACGGGTGCGCGACGGCGTCATACGGAACGACATAGCGCACGATCTTCGTGTGCAGCTGCTGGTAGAGGGGATTCCCGAACATCTTCGGGTTCTCGTTGCCGATGCCGGTCAGATACGAGCCGGCCGCGTGCGCGCGTGACTTCGCCGGCCCGCCGATCGCGCTGGGCACGACGAACAGACCCGCCAGCAGCGCCAGCGACACGGCCAGCGAGATCATCTGGGTGGGTGGACGCAAGATCCTCATGCTGGTGGGTGCAACAGGCTTCGGGGGCGAAGGTTGCGCGATGCTAGCGACTTCTCACTAAGCGCCGCCAAGCTCCGCGCCAGTCGGCGATACGGGCTTGCGATGACCCTAGCGCGCTCGCGACGAATCCTCGACACCGACACGTTCGGCGTCCGCCCCCTCGACTCCTCCCTGCAGCCTGGATCCGTCCTCGCCCGCGGCCAGCCTGCGCAGAGTGGGGTCGGCGACGATGCGCACGTCCACGCCCGGCAGGCCTCGCAGCAGGCGCATCAGCAGCGAGCGCTCGGGGCTCGCGCCCAGGCGCGCCAGTCCGCGGCGCTCGGAGGGCGTGCCCATGAACACGTACGTGGCGCCGAGCGAGCGGGCGGTCCTGACCGCGACAGCCGCCACGTCTTCGCCCTCCTCGACCCGCAGGCGCGCCCCGAGCATCGCCGTCAGGCGCCTCAGCTCCTCCAGGCGCCTGCGGTCCTCCGGACTCGGTGGACGGCCCGGCGGGCGCACCACGAGCACGTCCAGCTCGGCATCCAGGCGCTGGGCCGAGCGCCACGCGCGCCGCACGATCCGCTCGGAGTGCGGCGCGAGTGTCGCAAGCGCGAGCAGACGGTCGGCGATCGTCTGCGGACCGGTGTCCAGGGCGACCGGCAGCCCCTCCTCGTCGCGCCGCAGCAGCGGGCTCGACTCACGCACGAGGCGCTTGACCTCGACGTCCTCGGCGACCTGTCGCAGCGCCGTCTCGCGCAGCGCCGCCAGGTTCTCGACCTTGAAGAAGTTGTTCAGAGCCGCCTGCACGCGCTCGGGGCGGTAGACCTTGCCCGCACGCAGGCGAGCGATCAGGGTCTCGGGGGTCACGTCGATCAGCACGACCTGGTCGGCGGCCGAGAGCACCGCGTCGGGGATCGTCTCGCGCACGTGCGCGCCCGTCAGCTGGGTCACCTGGTCGCCCAGACTCTCCAGGTGCTGGACGTTGACGGTCGAGAACACGTCGATGCCCGCGTCGAGCACGTCGCGCACGTCCTCGAAGCGCTT
The DNA here is from genome assembly GCA_052148875.1 of Solirubrobacteraceae bacterium. Classification (GTDB taxonomy): domain Bacteria; phylum Actinomycetota; class Thermoleophilia; order Solirubrobacterales; family Solirubrobacteraceae; genus Palsa-744. The sequence goes on along the minus strand of JBKQHH010000102.1, from coordinate 7,604 downwards.
CTCATGCTCCACGCCGGGGGCGTTGGTGTGCGCGAGCTCGTCGATCAGGCACAGCTCCGGTTTGCGCGCGAGCACCGCCGGAAGGTCCATCTCCTCGAGCGGCGTGCCGCGATATGTCAGGTGGCGGCGCGGGACGATCTCCAGGCCCTCGGCCTGCGCCAGCGTCTCGGCGCGCCCGTGCGACTCCAGATAGCCGACGACCACGTCACGCCCGCTGTCGGCCTCTGCCACCCCCTCCTGGAGCATGCGATAGGTCTTGCCCACCCCGGGAGCCATGCCTATGAAGACCTTCAGGCGCCCCCGTTCGTCGGCCATGGAGCCATTGTGCTGGAAGAGACGGAACCAAGCACCGCGTCGTAGCGGCGTCGCACGTCCGCACGGTCGGACTGCTCCGGCACCGACTCCTCGCACGCGCGCATGATCATCTCCGCCTGCGCGAGCACCAGCTCACGTTGCCGGGGCGAGGTCGTGTACGCCATCACCTTGGTGAGCCCGTCGAGCTGGCGGATCATCACCGCCGGCATCCCGCGACTGGCCTGGCGGATCTTGTCGTGGGCGCGCTCGAGCAGGCGATCGAAGTTGACGGTCACGGTGATCACGCGCACGTGCCCGGCCGCGTCGCGATGCACGGTGGCCGGCTGCCAGCGGTCGGCCATCTTGCCCAGCCCGTCGCCCAGCCAGTCGATGCAGGCCAGCGCCGTGAAGGTGTCGTTGACCGCCGGCGAGAGCGCCCGGATGGCGATCTCCACGAGCTGATCGACCGCGAAGGAGAGATCCTGCGTGAGGGTCCGGTGCGGGCCGGTGGCGTGGGCGCCGCCCAGCGCCCGCGCCACACCCGGCGCTGCCGACGCGGGCCACACGTTGGCCAGCGGCTCGCCCTCCACCACGAAGTGGCCCGGGCGGCGCAGCAGGCGGATCACCGCGTGGCCGCGACTGGCGATGTCGATCAGCGTGCTCATGCCCACGTACTGCAGGTAGCCGCTGCTCGGCGCACGGACCACGCCGCTGTCCTCGTCGAGCCGAACGAGCATCTCCGACAGCGACGGGCCCGCCTTCGGGCCACCCGGGGCGGGCGGCGCGACCTCGGCCTCGATCGCCTGGGAAAGGTCTCGGGCGATCGACGCTATGACCTGCGGAAGCTGGATCGACTTGGCGATGTGGTCGATGAACAGGACCAGCACCGCGACGTCCAGGACCACGAGCGCCATCGTGACCGTCACCGACAGATGCGGAACGAAGTCTCCGTGGCCGCCCGAGCCGATCGCGCCAAGCGCGAGGACCGCGTAGACGAACGTCGCCACGAAGCTGCCGAGCGTGAACTGCGTGATGCGGTCGCGGATGAAGTTGCGCAGCATGCGCGGCCCGAACTGGGTGGAAGCGAGCGTCAGCGTCACGATCGTGATCGAGAACACGAGCGTCACCACCGTGATCACCGCGGCCGCGATTGCGGTCAGGATCTGCCGGGCCGCGTCGGCGGTGCCGCTGATCAGGAACGACGGCAGCTGGACCGAGCCGTCGTACGCGGCTCGGTCCAGCGCGTAGGTGCCGGCGAACAGCGCGACCGCGAACGCGATCTCGAGCGTCGGCACCAGCCACAGATTCGTGCGCAGGGCCTCGCGGCGCCACGCCGAGGGCAGCGGGACGTGTGGTTTCATGGCCCGGCGACTCGTGCGCGACGGCGACGCTGGCGTCGCGGCGGGCGGCTCGGAGGGTGAAGGTGGTCGCACATGGTCGTTTTGGCAGCACGAAGCGCTGCCGACCAGTCTTCCCGGCTCACCGGCGACCTACGATACCGGGCTGCGCTACGGCGTTACGGGCTGCTCGGCATGCACGTGCAGGCTGACCTCGCCGCGGCCCGCGTCGTACTCGAACAGCTCCGCGTAGCGCCCCCAGTCGATCGCCGTCTCCAGCTGCGCCCGGGCCTCGTCGCGACTGTGGTGACTGGCCAGCAGGTCGATGAAGAACCCCTCGCGCAGCGCCCCGTCGCTGGAGTGCTCGAGCGCGCGCCGGATGCGGCGCACCAGCGGCACCCGCTGGAGCGCGGCCTCGCGGAAGATCTCCTTCGATCGCTGGATGTCGGCGCCGGCAAACCGCTCCCCGGTCTCAGTCAGGTTCAGACGCCCGCTCTGCACCGTCGCGAAGCCGAGGATGCTCAGCGCATCGACGATCGGGAACAGGTCGTCGATCGCAAATCCCACGACCGCGGCCAGCTCCGCGAGATCCGCGGCCTCGCCACTGGCGAGCGCGAGCTCCGCGAGTCCGGCGATGCCGTCGACGCTCGCGTGCGGCAGCACGACCTGCTGAACGCCGCCGCCCTCCTGGTCCTGGGCGGCATGCGCTGCGACCGCGGGACGGTCGGTCATGATCCCGTAGATCTCGTCGACGAGCCCGCTGAAGCGCTCGTCACGCCGGTCGCGGGGACGCTCGAGCGCGCAGGCGAGCTCGGCTCGTATCCGTCCCGGGTTGGTGCCGAGCACGATCACCCGGTCGGCGAACGCGACCGCCTCCTCGATGTTGTGGGTGACGATCAGGATCGCCTGCGCGGGGAACTCGCCCGCCTGCCACAGCTCGAGCAGCTCGGTGCGCAGGTTCTCGGCGGTGAGCACGTCGAGCGCGCTGAACGGCTCGTCCATCAGCAGCAGGTCGGGCTCCACAACGAGCGCGCGCGCGAATCCGACGCGCTGGCGCATCCCGCCGGAGAGCTCCTTGGGGAACGCCGACTCGAAGCCGTCGAGGCCGATCAGGTCGATCGCCTCGCGCGCGCGCAGCGCGCGCTTCTCAGGCGGAATCCCCTGCGCCTCCAGCCCGAGCTCGACGTTCTGCTGAACGGTCAACCACGGCAGCAGCGCGAATGTCTGGAACACGAGCGAGACGCCCGTGTTGATCCCGTGCAGCGGCTTGCCGCGGTAGGTGACGGTCCCGCTCGACGGCAGCACGAGGCCGGCGATGCACCGCAGCAAGGTCGACTTGCCCGAGCCCGACTTGCCGAGCAGCGCGACGATCTCCCCCGGCTGCACGTCGAGGCTGATCCCCTCGAGCACGGGCAGCCCGCCGCCATCGTGCGTGGCGAACGTCTTCGTCAACTCGTGCACGGAGACGAGCGTGCGGCGGGCTGCGCGAGTGGTCGGGCTCACGTCGGCCATCATGACCTCAAAACGAATACCGGGTCTCGGCGAGCCTGTACAGCCGCCGCCAGAACAGGCGATTGACCGTCACCACGAAGATCGCCATCACGGCGACTCCGCAGATCAGCCTGGCCTTGTCGCCGGCGTTGCTCGCGGCGACGATGTAGGCGCCGAGGCCGGTGGCGGTGAGGGTCGTGTGATGGTAGGTCACGACCTCGGCGACGATCGACGCGTTCCACGCGCCGCCGGCCGCGGTGATGCCGCCGGTGACGTACGAGGTGAGGATTCCCGGGACGATCAGGCGCTTCCAGCGCTGGACGCCGCGCACCCCGAGGACGGCCATCGCCTCGCGCAGATCCGATGGGATCGCCGACGCGCCGGCGATCACGTTGAACAGGATGTACCACTGCGCGCCGAGGGCCATCAGCAGGATCCCGCCGATGTTGATGCTGATCCCGAGCTCGATGAACGCGAGGGTGGCGAACGGGAACAGGAAGTTGGCGGGGAAGCTGGCAAGCACCTGCACGATCGGTTGCGCGAGACGCGAGACGCGCGGGTTCATGCCGATCCACACGCCGACCGGGACCCACACGAGCGTCGCGAACACGAGCAGCACCACCACCCGGCCGAATGTCACGGCGCCGAGCGCGAAGCAGTGGGGGATCTGCCCGAGCCCGACGCCGCGGCTGGTGGCGATGAAGTGCAGCACCGCGTAGGCGCCGTAGACGACGAGCGCGCTCACGACCACGGCGAACATGACGTCGCCGGCGCGCCGGCGACCGGCCGCTACGGTGGGCGGCGCTTCGTCGCGGCCCAGGATCCGCATCGCGCGGCCGAGCGGCTCCGCGAGCCGCGCGCGCAGGCGCCCGAGCACGCGCGGCCAGGACGAGCGCGCGAGGATCTCGAGCACGAGCGAGCGCTGCGACTCAGCCGCCTCGGTCGTCTCGTAGCGAAAGCGCTCGGACCAGGCGACGAGCGGGCGCCAGAAGACGACGTTGACGGCGACCACCATCACGATCATCGTCGCGATCGCCACCCCGACCGCGCCGAGGTCGCCCTTCGCGATCGCGGCGCCGACGAACGATCCGATCCCCGCGAGCGAGTAGGTGTGGTTGTGCACGGAGATCGCCTCGGAGGCGACGAGGAAGAACCAGCTGCCGCCGAAGCTCAGCATCCCGTTCCACACGAGGCCGATCGCGCCGCTCGGCACCTCGATCTTCCAGAACCGCTGCCAGCGCGTCAGCCGCAGCGAGCGTGAGAGCTCGTCCAGTTCACGCGGAAGGCTCTTCAACGACGCGTAGAACGAGAACGTCATGTTCCATGCCTGCGCGGTGAAGATCGCGAAGATCGAAGCGGCCTCGAGGCCGAGTTCGCTGCCCTGGAACAGCGCGATGAACGCGGTCACGGTGATCGTCAGGAAGCCGAGCACCGGCACCGACTGCAGGACGTCGAGGATCGGGACGAGCACCTTCTCGGCACGACGGCTGCGGGCCGCCGCATAGCCGTAGACGAGTGTGAACACGGTCGAGAGGAACAGCGCGATGAACATCCGCAGCAGGCTGCGCGCCGCGTCGTACGGAAGCCGCGCCGGGTTGGTCGAGACGTGCTCGAGCGCAGCCGGGGAGAACGAGGCGCTCGCGCCGTGGCCGACGCGCAGAATCGCGTACAGCAGCACGAGCACCGCGATCAGCACGGCCGCGTCGATCGGCGAGAGCGGCCGCCGGAGCGCGGCTCGCGTCGGCACGTAGCTGCGCAGCGTGGTCAAAGCCGCGCAACGCTAGCGCAGCGCCGCCGCCACGGGCGTAAACACGCCTGTCGTAACGAAATCGTTGTGCCGGCGGCCCCGATCGTCACGCGGTCGTGATGCTCGGTAATCGATAGTCGAGTTGCGCTATTGCGCCAAAGCCAGCGGAGCGAAGAGGACGGAGGATCACCAATGACTGACGATGAGCGAATCGCGACGCTCGAGCACCGCGTGCGTGAACTGCAGACCGCGGTTGTCACGATCGTGCGGCATCTCGGGATCGAGCATGATGTGACCGCCGCGGAGCGAGCGCGACTGGACGAGATCACAGCCAAGGGCAATGCCCCCACGGAGCATCTGAGCGAGCTCTACGCCGCGCCGCCGCATTCCTAGGTCCTCCGGAGCAGGTTGGGCCGCGCGGCTGCGCGATCGGCGCGAAAGCCAGCGGAGGAAAGGACCGTCCTGACCCGATACGCTTGACCTCGATGGCCGCACCGGACGGCTACGTCGGTGGCGAGTGGGATCGTTAGCCGGGATGGACGTCGTAGCGATCGCGATCGCCGTGCTGATCTTCGGCCTCCTCGGCGCGCTGATCGCGGGCTTCGACCGGATATGAGCATCGCCGAAGCGCTCGCCCTGGCCGCCGGCGTGGCGCTGTTCGTCTACCTGGTGTACGCGCTTCTGCGGGGAGAGCGGCTCTGATGAGCGCGTCGGGCTGGCTGCAGATCGTCCTGCTGCTCGCCGTCCTGACCGGTATCACGCCGTTGCTCGGCGGCTACATCCATCGCGTGTTCGCCGGGGAGCGGGTGCTGCTCACGCGTGCCCTCGGACCGGCGGAGCGACGCTTCTCGGCGCTCCTGGCCGGATCGGAGCCCGCCGGGCAGGACTGGAGGGGATACGCGGGCAGCGTGCTGATGTTCAGCGCGGTCTCCTGGCTGGCGCTTTATCTCCTCCTGCGCACCCAGTCGATCCAGCCGCTGAATCCCCAGGGCTTCGGCTCCGCCCCCTGGGGCCTGAGCTTCAACGCCGCCTCGTCATTCGTCAGCAACACCGGCTGGCAGTTCTACGGCGGCGAACGGACGCTCTCGAACTTCTCGCAGATGACGGGGATCGCGGTCCAGGGCTTTCTCAGCGGAGCGGTCGGGATCGCCGCGGGGGTGGCGATCGCAAGGGGCTTCGCCAATCGTTCCGGCAGAGAGCTGGGCAACTTCTGGGTGGACCTGATCCGAGCGCTGCTCTACGTGCTGTTGCCACTGTCGGTCCTGGGGTCGGCCTTCCTGGTCAGCCAGGGGGCGATCCAGACGCTCGCGGGGAGCGTTCACCTCTCGACGCTCGCCGGGGGTGCGCAAACGCTCGCCCTTGGTCCGGCCGCCTCGCAGAAGGCCGTCATGCTGCTGGGCTCCGACGGCGGCGGCTTCTACGCGGTCAACTCGGCGATGCCGTTCGAAGACCCCACCGGCCTGGCGAACTTCGTCGAGATGGTGATGATGCTGGCGATCCCCGCCGCCCTGACGGCGACCTACGGCAGGATCGTCGGCTCTCGCCGCCAGGGCTGGGTGCTGTACGCGGTGATGGTCGTGATGTTCGTGGGCGGCGCGGCCGTCGCCTACCCGGCCGAGAGCCATCCCTCCCCGGCGATGCGGGCGGCGGGCGCTCACGGCGTGAACATGGAGGGCAAGGACCAGCGCCTGCAGGTGTCCGACTCGGTCCTCGAGGCCGTCGCCGGCACCACGACCGGGAACGGGTCGACGAACGCCGCGCTCGACTCGTTCACCGGTCTCGGCGGCTCGATCCCGATGGCGAACATCATGACCGGCGAGGTGATCTTCGGCGCCGTCGGATCGGGCCTGTACGGAATGCTGCTGATGGTGCTGCTGGCGGTGTTCGTCGCCGGGCTGATGGTGGGGCGCACGCCCGAATACCTGGGCAAGCGCATCGAGGCCCGCGAGATCAAGCTCGTCACGATCGGGGTGATCGCCGTGCCTCTGATCGTGCTGTTCGCGACCGCGTGGGCGATCAGCGCCCGCTACGGCACGCGCTCGATCTTCAACGCCGGACCCCAGGGTTTCTCCGAAACGCTCTACGCGTACGCCTCGCAGGCCAACAACAACGGCTCGGCGTTCGCCGGCTACGCGGGCTTCGTGCAGCCGCACGCGCCCGGCAACATCGGCGCCGGCGGGATCGCGTTCGCCGACCTCGCGGGCGGGACGGCGATGCTGGTCGGGCGCTTCCTGCCGATGCTGGCGGCGCTAGCCGTCGCCGGCTCGCTCTCGGGCAAGCGGACGATCGCCGCGGGCGAGGGCACGATGCGCACCGACACGGCGGTGTTCGCCGTACTGCTGCTCGCGACGATCGCGATCGTCGCGCTGCTGACGTTCGTGCCGTCGCTGATGCTCGGTCCGCTCGTGCAGGCCCTGACCCCGAGGCTCTTCTGATGCTCCGCCAGCTGAGATCCGCACTCGTGGGGGTGATCGCGCTGACCGTGCTGCTCGGCGTGGCCTATCCGCTGGCGATGACCGGTCTGGCCCAGGTGCTCTGGCCGCACCAGGCCAACGGCAGCCGCGTCGAGCGCAACGGGCGGCTCGTCGGATCTGCGCTCATCGGCCAGGACTTCCGCGGCGAGGCACGCTACTTCCAGAGCCGGGCCTCGGCGAGCGCCGAGGACCCCGCCCCCACCGGAGCGTCGAACCTCGGGCCCCACACCGCCCCCCACTCGCGTCAGATCCGTGCGCGCC
>JBKQHH010000101.1:0-12888 GCA_052148875.1 Solirubrobacteraceae bacterium | reverse complement strand
GCCGGGGGGCGGCCGGCGCCCCGCCCGCCCCACTGTGTCCAGCTTCTGCTGCGTTATTCGACGATCGCTACGCCTTCACTGACTGCGGAGACCGTCAGCTCGTTGCCTTCGGCGTTCGGGACGCCGTTGGTTGCGAATTTGTACGTTTCAAATTCCGTCGCGTTCTTGTGGGCGCCTGTTCCGGCGAGGAACACGCATTCGACCTCCCACTTCGTTTCCGAGATTTTCTTGTATTCGCCACCGCCCGGGCCTTCCGGACAGTCGACCCATTCTTTGGCTGCCGGGGTGGCTCCGGTGCTCAGCGCGACCGCGACGTCGCTCGGTTTGAGCTTGCTGGCGTTTTCGAGGTAGACTTCCGCCTTGGTGATGTATTCGCCGTTGAGCGACCAGGTGTAGCTGGCGCCCGTCTCTTCGTAACCGCTGACTGCGGCCGCACCGCCACCGGCGGCCTGCGCCGGGATGGTGTTGCTTGCCGTGAACGCATACGCGCCCAGGCCCATCAGACCCGCGAGCACGAACGCGCACAGGCCGGCTATCTTTCGCTTGCGGCTAGCGAAGGTTCGCTTGCCTTTACGCATAAACACTTCGGGCCCCCTTTTTGGGATCGCGGACACAGGCGTGTCCTTTACAGCAGGCCCATCGGCGACCCCTCAGTGGCGCTTTATGCGTGCAGTGCCGGTTGCACGTATTTTCGCGGGATGCAAGATCGCTTGCATGCGTTTCGCGGTCGGGCGGATCCCGACCCGAGGCGCGATTCCGAGGTGTGAGACCGCCGCTAGGGCGTCGGCTTGCGTTGGACTTCGCTGGTGATCCGCTGGCGCACGCTGGAGGCGAGCAGGCTCTCGGTCGCGCGGCTGATCTTCCCGGAGGCGAGGGCGGCCTCGAGGTTGGCTTCCCTGGTGCTGACGCGCGTGTCGATGAGCCCCGTGGCCGACTTGCCGGGTGTCGCGGCCGCGATCTGCGCGAGGCTGCGGCCCGCGCGCAGGTCGGCGCGCAGTTGCGCGATGCTCACACCCAGGTAGCGGGCGGCCGCGGGCAGGTCGGTGTAGCCGGGGGTCCTTTCGAGCTCGGCCTCGAGCCGCCTGCGGAGTCTGGCGAGCCGCCGGCGCTCGCTCGCCGAAGACAGCTTCTTGGCTTTGACCGCGGCGCTGAGCTGAGCGGCCCTCTTGCTGAGAAGCGCTTCGACCAGCCCCGTCGCCGACTTGCCGCCGGTGGTGTCGGCGATCTGCGCGAGCGTATGGCCCGATTGCAGCTGCCTGTGGAGCTCGGCCGTCGTCAGCCCGAGATAGGCGGCCGCGGCCTGCGCCTCGGTGCGCCCGCCCGCGCGAGCCGCTTCGCCTTTGGCGCGCGCGGCGCTCCCCCGGGCATGGCCGCCGCCCCCCGAGCTCGCGACGGCCACGATCACGCCGGCGGCGATCGCCGCGATCGCGAGCGCGATCATCGCGTTTCGTTTGCGCATGCGGCTCATCGGCTCAATCGCTTGACTTGCCGCTCGCGCTCGTCTGGTGTCTGCCGGGCATCGGTGCGCAGCCTCTCCGCTTCCCCACGAGCTTGTCAACCGTCCCTAAGACCCAGCTAAGTCAGGCCCTGCGGAAAACCACTTAGTACATTACACAGCTGCTCGGCGTGGCCAACCTGCCGTCCCGGCCAACTCGCCGCCGCGGCGCATTGCCGCCGCGAGCGCGATGCGCTAGACTGGCTCGCCAGCCAGAAACTCTCGCATCGTCTCTCGCCGACGGACCGAGTCGACAAGCCAGGCCTCGCCGGCAAGTCGGCCCCGCGGCCCTCCTCGCCGGCCCTGTCCAGCCGGTCCTTTGGGCTGCTGTCAAGCGCCCGCTTTTCGTGGTATGCTCCCGACCTCTATCTAGGGGGTGGCGCAGGAGGGGACCCTAAGCAGCCCACGGGTAGTAACAAGCTGTTTACAAGCGGTCGGATCCAGCTCAATCAGCCTCTCACAGGCGAAAGCGAGGACTTAGGAGAATGAGACGCGTCAGGATCGTACTTGGGCTTGCCGTGGCGGTGTGCGCATTTGGCGCCCTCGCCGGGCCGGCATTCGCGAAAAAACCAAAATTGATCTTCGGCCACTTCGCGGCCAGCATCGTCGGGAGGCACATCTCGCCGACTGAAACCGCCAAGGTGGTCGAGAACAAGGAAGAAGAAGCGGAAGTGACCGGCCTGCATCTCGGGAAATACAAGTTCGGCGTGCTCAATTCGGAAAACAAGCCCGAATTCGGCGAACCGTGCGAAGAGTCGCCCAAGGTCACTGGCGTGGTTTCTAAAGAAGAATCTTCGAGCCTGCTGCTGAATGTCGACTTCAGGAAGTGCGTCACGAGCACTCGAGAAGAAGAAGGCACTACCAGCGCGAAGATCTCGAATATCAAACTGTCGATCAACTTCAAGTCCAACGAGTCCGGCGAACTCGGTAACAGCGAAGGCGGGATCGAAATCGCAGAAAAGGCCGTCATCTTGGTCAAGGGCGTGGGGAATTGCGTGGTCGAAATCCCCGCGCAGACCGTGCCGGCGAAGGCCGCGGAAAAAGAAGAAAAATTCTGGGAAGGCGCAGAATACGAAGACGAAAATGAAGAACCCGTCGAAAACTGGGAAAAAAGCAGGAAGCTCAAAGAACAGTATCCCGGTGACGTCAGGGAGCGCCTCAACGTCGTGACGACAGAAAAATTCAAGGGCATCCTCAGCTACGTCCACCCGTTCAAGAAGGGGACGAAAGAGTGCCTGCCCACCAAGGGCGAAGAAAACGGCAAACTCGTCACCGAAAAAGAAATCGAAGTCGAAGGCAAAATGGTGGCGAACCCGTACTACGGCGACCTCGAATACAGGAACGGGCGGATCGACGTGACTGTCAACGATCTCGAAATCAAGGGCGGCCAGCTAACGTTCGTAGCACCGCCTGAAGAAGCGTGAGAAAACCAGCGTAGCTCTGCTACGCGTCGTGTAGCTCCCACCGGGGCGTGGGGATGGGGCCAGCCGGCGGCCCTGTTCCCCACGCCCCGCTGTTGTTTGCGGTGCGCTTTGCCGCGACGCGGCTGCGCAGACGCAGTCGGAAACATCACCGCGCATGTACCGTCAGACCTACTGCGCCGCTGCGCAGCGAGGTCAACGTCCCGCGAAGCCGTATTTTCGGGGTTCCCAGTCTCAGCTCTCTGCGTTTCCGTCACATGTGTAGCGGTTGTGAACGCGATGCGCCGATGCCGGCTTGACCCATAGACGGCCGCCTGCGACGGTCCCGGGCACGCCGCCGCAGGACGCGGCAATCGGCTGTGTGCAGTCGTGGCGGGGGCCGGCGACGCGCTCCAACGACCTGGCTCGGATGCCGCCCAACCGATTTGAAAGGAGAGGTGAGGAGCGCAAATGAGACATCTGAGAAGGTATGGCACGTGTATCGCGGTGTTGCTCGCGTTGAGCGGTGCAACTGCGGCGACGGCGTCGGCGACGTCGAACGGCGTGATGGCATGGGGCAATGGTGACGAGGGCCAGCTCGGCGGCGGCAGCCTCCACGACAGCAACGCGCCGCTGACGCTCAGCGAACCCAATGGAGTCACAGCTATGGCGGGCGGCGGCGAGTTCAGTCTGGCCCTGCTGGAAGGCGGCACTGTCATGGCGTGGGGAGAAGACAGGGACGGGCAGCTGGGTAACGGAACCACCACTGAACACATCGACGTCCCGGTCGAAGTGAAAGGCCTGACGCATGTCAAGAGCATCTCCGCTGGCGCATACTTCGGTCTGGCATTGCTCGAAGACGGCAACGTGATGGCATGGGGCGCCGGATATGGCGATGTCCCGGTGGAAGTGAAAGGCCTGGAACACGTCGCAGCCATCTCGGCCGGTGGGGGCTTCGCTCTGGCGCTGCTGGAAGACGGCAAGGTGATGGCTTGGGGCAACAACAGCGTTGGCCAGTTGGGCGACGGCAGCACCACCAGCAGCGAAAAACCGGTCGAAGTGAGCGGGTTGACTCATGCGATGGCCGTCTCGGCGGGCTATGGTGATGCTGCGGCCCTGCTGGAAGGCGGCAACGTGATGGCCTGGGGCGACAACGAACTGGGGCAGCTCGGCGATGGCACGAGCACGGGACCTGAAGAATGCTCGATCACTGAAGAAAAAGTGGAAGTGAAAGCGCAATGCAGCACGACTCCGGTGGAAGTGAAAGGGTTGGGCGAAGTCACCGCCATCTCGGGAGGGCCTGGCCTGGCGCTGGTGAGCGGGGGCACAGTGATGACCTGGGGTGCCAACGAGCAGGGTGAGTTGGGAGATGGCTCGAGCGCCGGCCCGGAAGAATGCCGCGAACTGGACGTTTTCGGAAAAGAAGCTCATGAAGAGAAAAGGCCGTGCAGCACAAAACCGATCAAAGTCGAAGGATTGAGCGGAGTCACGGCCATCGCGGCCGGTGCTGGCGGGCAGGCACTTGCGCTGCTGAGCGGCGGCAGGGTCAAGGCGTGGGGCGATGACGTCTTTGGAGAGCTCGGCAACGGAACCGACGAGGGGCCGGAAAAATGCGATGACCTCCAGATCGTAGGCGAAGAAGGCGCCATGATCGTGGCCGGCTGCAGTCGAACGCCGATCGAAGTCGACGAACTGAACCAGGCAGCCGTCGCTGGCATAGCGGCGGGTGCGTGGCACAGCCTGGCGTGGGGCCCTCCCGGCCCGATCGTCGAGAGCGTGAGTCCCGACAGCGGCTCGCCGAGCGGCAAAGAAGCGGTGACGATTCACGGTGCCAACTTCACAGGAGCCACGGCGGTCGACTTCGGCGCGAACGCGGCCGAATCGTTCGAAGTGATCTCGGCGAGCGAAATTCGCGCGCACTCTCCGGCGGGAAGCCCCGGGAAGGTCCATGTGGTGGTGACGACGCCGTCGGGCACGATCGCGTCGAGCTCAACGAGCGGGTCGGCATCGCAGTTCAAGTACGTGCGGTCCGCCGCGCCCGAATATGGTAGGTGCGTCAAAGTCGCCAAAGGCGCCGGTAAATACACGAACGCCGCCTGCACCACCGAAAAAGCGGCGGGCTCCTTTGAATGGACGGCGGGAGTTGAAAAAAAGCGCTTCACGCTCGCGGGCGAAGAAGGAGCGCTGGAAACGGTGGGCAAATCGAAAGTCGTCTGCAAAGCGGCGAGCGGCGCGGGCGAATACAGCGGCACGAAAGAACTGGTGAGCACGGTCATCAAGCTCACCGGATGTGTGCGGTCCGGGTTGAAATGCACCACCACCGGCGCCAGCGAAGGCGAAATCGTCTCGAAGTCGCTCGAAGGCGCGCTGGGGTGGGAAGAGTACGAAGCCGGCAACGTGGCCCTCAATCTGCAGCCGACGGGAGAAGTCGGGCCCGTGATGGAATTCTGGTGCGGGCTCACCCAAGTGACGGTGCAGGGCTCGGTGGTCGTGCCGGTGAAATCAGACAAAATGGTCGAAGCGGCGACGCTCAAATTCGCTCAGTCGAAAGGCAAACAGAAACCAGAAGAGCTCGAAGGCGAAGCGAAAGACGTGCTCGAAACGTCATTCGCGGGCGAAGCGTTCGAACAGACCGGTCTGTCGCTGGCGGTGACGCAGACGGGCGAAGAAGAAGTTGAGGTGAACGCGTCCGTCTAGCCGCGCACTTCTAGTCGCGGACATCGTGTCGGCGAACCGCGCTCCGGGTGGCCCCTCCCGGGGCGCGGTCGTCGACCTAAGCAGTCGGCGCGAGCACGGGCAGGCACTGCCCGTGCGCCTTGGACTGGTACATAGCCGCGTCGGCGCGCTTGACGAGCTCTTCGCAGGTGATCGCGCTCTCGCCCGCGCACGCGACGCCGACGCTCGCGCGCAGCTCGGCGCTCCCGCACGAGAGCTCGAACGTGCCGCACAGCGCCTCGCAGATGCGGTCGGCCGCGCGCATGGCGACGTCCGCTCCGGGGATGTCGCGCAACACGACCAGGAACTCGTCGCCGCCGAGGCGACCGACGACGTCGCTGTCGCGACTGGCGAGTTTCAGGCGCTCGGCGACCAGCACCAGCAGCTCGTCGCCGGCGGCGTGGCCGAGCTTGTCGTTGACGGGCTTGAACTCGTCGAGGTCGACGTACACGACGCCCGTGCCGGTCGAGTCCTCACGCGCGAGCTCGTGCTCGAGCGTGCCGAGCACCGACGAGCGGTTGTGGCAGTGGGTGAGCTGGTCGAAGGTGGCGCGCCGCTCGAGCTCCTGGCGCGCGCGGGCGCTGTCGGTGACGTCGAGCACGCACGTGATCGCGCCGCTGACCTCGCCGTTCGGGCGCAGCAGCGCCCGCAGGCTCATCAGCGCGCGCCGCCAGGCCCCCGACGGCAGCGTGATGCCGACCTCGATGTCGCGATCGACGCCCTCGCGCAGGACCTGCTCGAGCGCCGCGTCGAGCTCCACCATGCTCTCCTCGGTGACCGTGTGCAGCAGCGCCGACGCCGACGTCTCCGGTGCGCGCGAGTCGGTCGACGTCGCCTCGGGCCTGCCCACCTCGGGCTCACCCGCCTCGGGCTCGCTCGGCGCCTCCGAGCCGTACAGGATCTCCAGCAGGCGGGCGTTGTTGTAGACGACGTTGCGATCGGTGTCCACGTGCAGCAGGCCGACGGGCATCGCGGCGGTGAGGCGGCGCAGCAGCTCCTCGCGTTCCGCCAGCACTTCCTGGGCGTGCATCTCGGCCGAGATGTCGATGATCTCGACGAGCACGTGGTTGCGATCGGGGTGGTTGAGGAAGTTGCGCAGCGTCGTGTCGACCCACATCCACGTCCCGTCCTTGCGCCTGCGGCGCAGCCGGGTCTGCTGGTCGTGCCCGCTCGAGAGCACCGCCAGCCAGCCCTCCACCGCGCGCCCCTGGTCGTCGGGGTGGATCTGGTCGAGCACGGAGTTGCCGAGGAGCTCCTCCTCGGTGTAGCCGAACATCTCCGTGAAGGACCCGTCGCAGCCGAGCACGCGCGCGCCCTCGTCCTCCAGCAGGGAGCAGAATCGCGGCGCCGCCGGCGCGAGCGCGGCCACCTCGCCGGTCCCGTCGGCCTCCTCGTCGCTGGGGATGATCACGCCCAGCAGCACGCCGTGCACTTCGCGCAGGTCGATGAAGTGCAGCGTCGTCCACGTCGACGGCTCGCGCAGCAGGCGAACCCTGTCGGACGCCGCCCCCTCCTCCTGGGCGCGCAGCCACACTCGCACGACCGTCGCGCGGTCGGCCGCGACGACGTTGTCGACCAGCGCGCGGCCCTCGATCAGGCCCTGGCCCCACAGCCCCACCGACTGCGGCACCGGGACGATCAACCCGTTGCCGGCGAGTCCGCACACGAGCGCGTCGGGGTGCTCTCGCAGCAGCGCTTCCGCACCCATCGCGACGGCCTGACCGTCCTTCGCCATCGAAGCTTCCATCGCCTATCTGGATCGGCCATTGGGGCGCCCGGCATGAGCGCTGAGACAGGGCGTGGACACGGTGACCACGAGGCGCTACGCCTGTAATCGGCGCCGCCGGCGATCGAGACGGAGACGTCGGTCGCCCAGCCCTTGACATTCTCAATAATCCTGATAAGGTTCATGAACATTGCACGTGAGCACGGACGACGGTTTCGATCGCCGACCGCGGCGCAGCGGGCAACGTAGACCCACCTGACGTTTCTCTCCTCCCTGGGGAGTGGCCTCTCGCCGCTCCTCAGACCCTCCATACGACTGGGCCGGCTCCCCTCGCCGGCCCAGTCTTCTTCTGGCGCGTCAGCCGTCGGCGAACGGCGCGATCGGCACGCCGTGGTCGCGCTCTCTCATGCCCAGCTCGTACGCGCCCGCGTGCGCGCTGTGGATGGTCCTGGCGGGGCCGCCGTGCGGCGGCGTGACGGTCAGCTCGACGGCGGCGACCGAGCAGTTGACGACGTCGTGCTGGCCTGTCTCGGACTCCCCGCCGACGGGATCGGCGTAGCGCCAGCCGGCCGCCGACCCCTCGGGAACGGTGACGCTCGCGCGCAGCGCGAGGCCGCCCTCGCCGGCGAGCGCCAGCGAGCACCCGCTGGCGTCCGCGGCGACGCGCGTCCCGCGCGCGGCCAGCCCGCCGATGCGGTGGCGCGCGCCGTCGAGGGACAGCACGCCGTTGGCCACCCACGGTGTCAGCCGCCCGGCCAGCTTCAGCCGGCCGAGCGCGACGTCCAGCCACGCGCGCGGCTCCTCGGCGAAACCGAGCGCGTGCAGCCAGATCCACCGCTCGGCGTGCTCGGAGCCCCAGTTGTGCCCGACCATGCCCGGCCAGCCGCGCAGCTCGATCGCGCCGCGCCCGGCGAGCTCGAGCACGCCGTCGAAGCGGGCGGCGGGCACCGGGCTCGTGAGCTTGGTGCGCGGCAGCGGCGCGCGGTACAGCCACGCGGGCGAGAGGTGGCGCAGTTCCGGCTCCTCGGAGCCGAAGCGCAGCGACCAGCGCGCGTCCCCGCACGCCCCGTCCGCGTGCCCCGGTCCCATCGCGCTGTCGCCCACGGCGATCCAGCCGCCGGCGGGGGCGCTCAGCTCGTCGGTGCTGAGCTTGTGCATGAACGGGCGTCCGCGACGAGCGTCGAAGACCGTGCACCACACCGACCCGCGGGGCGCGCGTCCGGGGGCCTTGTGGACGGTGTGGCGAATCCAGATCCCGACGGGCTCCTCGGGGGAGACCGCGCGCAGGTAGAACGACTCGTACATCCCGGCGCGCCTGCGCGCGTGCGGGAACATCGCCTCGGTCCCCATCGCGTCCGTCCGCATGACGTCGATCCTAAACCCGTGGCGCCGATCCCAGCCTGGCGCCGCCAATCCTGAGAGGATGCCGCGATGAGGCGCGACTCCCTCGTCGAGCTGCCGGCCGTGCTGAGCTCGGCGCAGCCGCGCACCGACGCCCGCTTCGTGATGGGCGTCGACGGAGGCGCGACGAAGACGGCCGCGGCGGTGCTCGACCTGCGCGAGAGGACGCTGCACGTCGGCGAGGCCGGGCCGAGCAACGAGGACGCGATCGGCGCCGACGCCGCCGTGCGGGAGATGCTGAGGGCCGCCGACGAGGCGATGCGCCACGCGGGCATCGACGCCGGGCAGCTGGGCGCGGCCGTGCTGGCGATCGCGGGGACGAGCACCGACAGCGTCGCGCGCCACGTGCGCGAGGCGCGGACGGAGGCGTGGATCGTGGTCAACGACGTGGTCGCCGCGTGGGCGGCCGCCACCGGCGGCGGGCCCGGCGTCGCGGCGATCGCGGGCACGGGCTCGAACGTGTTCGGCGTCGGTGCGACGGGCGCCGAGACGCGCGCGTGGCGGGCCGGGGGCTGGGGCCATCTGCTCGGCGACGAGGGCTCGGGCTACTGGCTGGGCGTGCAGTCGATCAAGGCCGCGCTGCGCGACCGCGAGGCGTCCGGGCCGGCGACCGCGCTCAGCGAGGCGGTGCCCGCGTTCTTCCACGAGCCGAGCATCGAAGCGGTGGTCGCGCGCGTGTACGCCAAGCCGCCGCTGACCAAGGGCGAGATCGCGAAACTCGCGATCGAAACGGGCAGGCTCGCCGTGTTGGGCGATCCGGTCGCGCGCGAGCTGTACGAGCGGGGCGCCGCCGAGCTGGGCGAGCAGGTCGCCGCGGTCATCCGCCAGACGGGCCTGCGCGGCGAGTTCCCGGTGGGCCTGATCGGCAGCGCGTTCAAGGCGGGAGCGGTGTTCGTCGAGCCGCTCACGCGCGCGATTCACGCGTGCGCGCCGGATGCCCGCGTGAGCACCGTGAAGATGAAGCCCGTCGGCGGCAGCCTGCTGCTCGCCGCGCGCGCGTGCGGCAACGGCGACGCGATCGGCGCGGCGGAGCTGTCGCCGCTCATCGACGAGGCTCTGCCCGACTGAGCCGCGCCTCGATCTCCTCGCGCCCGCCGATCGCGCCTGCGCCGGACCCGCGCATGCGCACCGCGGCGGCCGCGTTGGCGAAGGCGGCGGCGTCCAACGGGGAGCGCCCCTCGCTGAGCGAGACGAAGAACGCCGCCGCGAACACGTCGCCGGCGCCGAGGTCGTCGACGGGCCGCTCGAGCGTGGGGACGTCCAGCTCGAGCGCCTCGCCGCCGGGTGCGAGGATGGTGTTCGGGCCGGCCCCCGCCGTGATCGCCACCACCGCGCCGGCCGCCGTCGCACCGGCGATCAGGCCCGCGCAGCTCGCGCGCTCGTGCTCGCTGACGACGATCGCGTCGCACCGGGCGGCGACGGCCGCGGCGGCGCCGGCGGGCGGAGCCTGCGTTATCCGCCCGCCCGGCTCGCTCCACTCGCGCACGAGCCCCTGGGGGGTGAGCCCGACGAATGCGGCGTGGCCGCGCCAGCGGCCGGGGGTCTCGCGGGCGACCGGCGCGAGGTGCAGGATCGCGGTGTCGAGCGCGAGGTCCTCGGCGATCGGGCCCGCCCACGCGAGCACGCGCTGGCTGCGATCGGAGCCGGAGCCGAACGTGCGCAGCGTCGTCGTGTGGGGCGCCGGCAGGACCTTCAGCCGCAGCTCGCCGCGGTGGGGCTCGAGCAGCTCGTCGATCTCGCCGGGGACGCCGCGCGTGACGATCAGCGTGCGCAGGCCCAGCCTGGCGGCCTGCACGGCGCTGTAGAAGGCGGTGCCGCCGGCGCGGCGCGAGCCGTCGTCGAGCACGTCGATCGTCACATGGCCGACCGTCGTGTAGTCGAACTGCAAGTCGTGGTTCAACCTTCACCCTCTCGGCGAGGCCTGTGGGACAATGGCGCGGGACGTGACCGGCCGGCGGGGAGCGGCGATCCGCCTCGACACGAGCACTGCGTCATACCAAATCGAACGTGCCCGTCGCCTGTTGTGTCGCTCGAGCGATGATTCCCAACACCTACCATCGGCGTGCGCTGGGGGGCCTCTGCGCCTCGTTGCTGCTGTTGCCGGCGCTCCCCGCGGGCGTCGCCTCCGCCGCCCGGGACACCCACGCCGCCGGGACCGCCCACGCCGCCCGGGCATCCTCCCGGAAAGTCGTCTCCTCCCCCTACCCGGCGGGCGCCACGCGCCCCGCGTTCACGCCGAAGCCGTCTGAATACGCGCGCGCGGCGTCGGCCAAGAAGCCCAAGAAGCCGGTGCTGCACGGCAATCCGGCGCGGGCGCTGGTGGCGTTCGAAGCGATGCAGAAGCACTTCTACATCGCCGGCTCGGGGCTGTACGAAGGCGAACCGTTCGCGTATCTGTGGCCGTTCTCGCAGGCGCTCGCGGCGACGGTCAGCGTGGCGTACATCCCGCACCTGGGGGTGTCGCTGGCGAAGGAACTGGACGCGCGCCTGACGGGCCTGAACTCGTACCTGGACACGGACAACTCGGGCGCCTCGGAAGGGGTGTACACGAGCACGCTGGCGGCGTTCGACGGCACGGTCGCGCCGCCGGCGGGGCCGGGCGGGACGAAGTACTACGACGACAACGACTGGGTGGGGATCGAGCTGATGCGGATGTACCAGCTCACGCGCCAGACGCCGCTGCTCGGCAGCGCGGAGGGGATCATGGCGTTCGAGATGGCCGGCTGGCAGGAAGCCCCTGGGCTTGCGTGTCCGGGCGGTCTCCCGTTCTCGAACGCGGCCACCGACGGCGAACGCAACACCGTCACGACCGCGCCGGCGGCGGAGCTGGCGACGCTGCTGTACAAATCCACGGGCAACGCCGCGTACCTGCAGTTCGCCGAAAAAGCCTACGAATGGGTGCGCCTCTGCCTGCAGCAGCCGGTCAACCTGTACGCCGACCACATCGGCCGCAAAGGCACGGTCGAACCGATGCTGTGGAGCTACAACCAGGGCTCGATGATCGGCGCCGGCACGCTGCTGTACCAGGCGACCGGCGACTCCGCCTACCTCTACCAGGCCCGCCAGACCGCCGCGGCGGCGCTCGCGTACTTCACGCCCGAACGGCTCGGCTCGGAAAACCCGTTCTTCGTGTCCGTCTACTTTCGCAACCTGCTGTACCTCGACTCGGTCACGCACGACCCGCCCGGGCCGTCGATCGCGCAGAGCTACGTCAACTACGCGTGGCAGCACCTGCGTCTGAGCGACTACGTGTTCGTCGCCGGCACGCCGCGGTCCGCGCAGCTGCTCTACCAGGCGGCGATCGTGCAGATCTACGCGCTGCTGTCGACCCCCGCGAGCACATATTTCTAAGAGGGGCCGGCGCTGGCGCGCCGGGGGTGCGCGCTGAGAAGAGTAGGCTCTGTGGCGGTGACCGAGGGAACGAACCTGACGACGGCCGAGGGCCTGGAGGCCCTGGAAGCGGAGCTGGCGGCGCTGGAGGGGGACGGGCGCAGGGAGATCGCCGAGCGCATCAAGACGGCGCGCGAATGGGGCGATCTGAAGGAGAACAGCGAGTACCACGACGCCAAGAACGACCAGGCGCACCTGGAGACGAAGATCGCGCGGCTGCGCGAGAAGATCTCCGGCGCGGTCGTCGTGCAGGAGGCGCCCGACGGCGCCGGCGAGGTGGTCTCCTTCGGCTCCACCGTCGTCGTGCGCGACGAGGACGGCGTCGAGCAGACATGGCGGATCGTCAGCTCCCACGACGCCGCCCCGCGCGAGGGGCGCCTGTCGGCCGAATCGCCCGTCGCGATCGCGCTGCTCGGCCGCGCGCCCGGCGAGCGGACGGCCGTGTCGCTGCCCAAGGGCAAGCGCACGCTGACGATCGTCACCGTCAGCTGAGCCGCCGCGCGTCGCGCGCGTACGCGGCGCGCACGCGCCGGATGAACGCGTCGGGGTCCTCGCGGTACAGCCGCCTGCCGTCGCGCAGCGCCCGCTTGCGCAGCGCCCGCCGCCGCCTGGCGATGCGCTCGAGCAGCGCGTCGCGCGTGCGCCGGCCGGTATGCCACGTGTCCTCCGCGCGGTCGCCGCGGCTGCCCGCGCGCAGGCGCGCGGCCGGGGCCGCCCGGTGGTGCTCCTCGCCGCGCAGGTGCCCCAGCGCGTCCGCGCGG
>JBKQHH010000100.1:0-19552 GCA_052148875.1 Solirubrobacteraceae bacterium | reverse complement strand
CTCCAAGGGCGCGCTGATGAAGGCCGGGCAGATGCTGTCATTCGTCTCGGTCACTCCTCTGGTGCCGGCGGAGTTCCAGTCGATCTACCAGGCGGCGTTGACGCGACTGCGCGACGACGCACCGCCGATGGCGGGCGAGCTGGCGCGGACAGTGCTCGAGCGCGAGCTCGGGCGCAGGGCTCTAAGCGTATTCGCTGAGTTTGACTGGGAGCCGCTCGCAGCCGCGTCGATTGGTCAGGTGCACGCGGCGCGGTTGCGCGACGGCCGCGAGGTCGCGGTGAAGATCCAGTATCCCGGGGTCGCGGACGCGATTCGCGCCGACCTGAAGAACACGCAACTGCTGGTGACGTTCCTGACTCTGCTGGCAGGTTTGTACACACGCCGGCTGAACGCTGATGTCCGAGTCGCAGCACGCGACATAAGTGCGCGCATCGTCGAGGAGCTCGATTACAGGCTCGAGGCGGCCACCCAGGCCGAGTTCGCCGAGTACTACCGCGGACACCCGTTCATCCACGTCCCAGCGGTAGTCGGTGAGCTGTGCACCGGTCGCGTGCTCACCCAGGAGCTCTGTCTAGGCCGCTCTTGGAGCGACGCCGTCGGGGCGGAGCGGAACTTGCGCGATCAGTGGGCGGAGGCGATCTGGCGCTTCGCTTACGGCTCGTACGACCGCCTCGGCATGATCAACGTTGATCCGCACCCCGGCAACTACCTGTTCCACGACGACGGGAGCGTGAGCTTCCTGGACTTTGGCTGCGTACAGCGCTTCCCTCGCGACCGGACCGAAATGGCCAACGCGATCGTGCGGGCGTGCGTGCGCGGTGATGTGCTCGGAACATGGCGGGCCTGCGTAGAGGCCGGATACTGGAGGTCTTCGGACCCCGTCAGTCCCGAGGAAGTGTTCACCTGGTGGCACGAGCCTTTTCGGTACCTTTGGGCGGAGCAGCCGTTTACGTTCACCCCCGAGTATGCGGCGAGCTGGATCGAGCACAGGTTCTCGCCGACCGGACCATCGGCGAACGCGCTTCGATACATCACCATGCTGAACGACTGTGTCGCGTGGACCCGAATCGAGATGGCGCTGGCGTCGGTGATGGCCCAGCTGCATGCCACAAACGACTGGGCGGCCATCGTCGCCGAGTATGACGGAGACGTCCCGATCACCTCGATGGGGAAGCTGGACTACGCGTTCTTCAAGGGACGCGACTAACACAAAGTCGTCGTCAGCCACAGCCACAGCCACAGCCACGCCTGACTGGGCGAGGGTGCGCGGAGAGGGGCGTTATCCTCACTGCTCCTGCAACGCGACGCTCGCCGGCACGCCCGTCGCCAGATAGCCGGGGAGCGCGAGGACCGCGAGCGCGGCGGCGATGACCAGGCCGAGACTCGCGAGCGCGGGCAACGGGTTGAGTGAGTGGGCGACAGGGAAGTCGACCGTCTGCGCGAGCGCGCGGTCAGCGAGGTGCTGGCCGTAGAGCCCGAACAGGGCACCGGTGGTGCAGCCGGCGCCGAGCAGGAGCACGCTCTCCAGCAGGATCGTGCGCCACAGCTGCGCGCGCGAGAGACCCTCGAGCTTGAGCTTGGCCAGGCGTGCTCGCCGCTGCCACACCATTGCGCCGATCGCCGCGGCCATGGCGAGGACGGCGAATATCTTGATCAGGATCGCGATCTGTGTGAGACGGGTGAGCGCGCGCGTGTCGAGCGCCTGGAGCGCATCGGCGCGTTGCCCGGCGGTCTGCACGGCAAGCGCGCTGCCAGGGCGCGGCGCCAATGCGCTCCGTATCTCGCGCGCGCCGCGGCTGGGGGAAACGCCGGGGGCGAGCTGGATCGCGTAGGCGCTTGCGTCCGTGCTGCCCCATGCGTGCGCGTAGCTGGGCGCGCTCATCACGATCGCGCCCGGCTCCCAGCCGATGTTGGTCGACAGAGCCGCGACGCGCATCCTCGTCGGGTCGGGGGTGGGCAGTGTGACGCTCTGCCCGACACGCAGGTGGTGTTCTTCGGCGATCGCGCGTGACACGACGATCCAGCCGCCGCCGCGCACGAGCGCTTCCACCGTGTGCGCACCACCGCCGAGCAGCTGTCCCGCGGGCAGCAGCGACCGCGCGGCGAGAGGCGGGGCGATGACGAGCGCGCGCCGCCCGCCGTAGTCGAGCGTCCCGCCGCGATAGAGCCCGACCGCTTGTACCCCCGGAACGCGCCGCAGTCGGGCCTGCGCGAGCGGAGCGAACGGGCTTGTCATCAGCAGGTTGTACGAGCCGGTCGGCGCCACCCACACCTGCGCGATCGCGGTGGTTTCGCGCGCGGCCGTTCGCAGGCCCGCGAGCAGATCGCGGTGCGCCCCTCCGATCGAGACGCTGCCGAAGACGGCCACGGCGCCGGTCGCAGCAATCGCCGCCGCTCGCGTGCGCCCGCCGCTCAGCTCCATCCGCGCGACGTGTCCGACCGGACTGACGTGCAGAGCGGCAAACCACCCCGCCAGCGCGAGCGTCACCCGCAACGCGAGCGGCAGGATGCAGAGCAGCGCCGCGATCACGAGCACCATGCCGGGGATCGCCGCGTCAGGTTCGATCGTCAAGAGCGCGCTGGCTGCGACGAGGCAGGCGAGCCCGGCAAGGGCCGTTCGCGCGCCGGCCCATCTGGCATGCGAGGACTCGCGTTCGCCGATCGCGGCGAGCGGGTCGCGTGAGAGCACCGCGCGCAGCGGGCTGAGCACCGCCGCGAGCGCGGCGAGCATGCCGCCGCCCGCGGCGATCGCCACGTCCGCAAAGCTGACGGATTGCTCGGCCCCGACGGTGAACGCGAGCGAGAAGGAGGCGGAGTCCGCGCGCAGCACGTGTGTGTAGAGCACGTATCCGAGCGCGAGCCCGAGCGCGGAGGCGACCACTCCCAGGACGAGCGCGTCGAGGCAGAGCACCGCGATCACCGTCCGCGGGGCGTAGCCGTCGCGGCGCAGATCGACGATCAGCCGGCGCCGGGCGGGGACCGTGAGCAGCGTCGCGTTGAACGCGAACAGAAATCCGACGAGGGCGCTGACCGCGGAGAACAGCGCGCTCGACTGGCTGCTCGCGCTCAGGGCGTTGGCGAACAGGGTCGCTTCGTGGTCGATCGGCTCGACGTTCGCGCGGTCCGCCGCGAGCGCGGTGAGCTCCGCCCGCACACGCGCCTGCGCGCCGGGCGCCGCCTCGATGAGGACGCGACTCACGCGCCCCCGCAGACCCGTCATTTCCTGCGCGTAGGAGAGCGGCGCGATCATGACTGGGCTGCGCGCCAGCTGGCCGATCCGGCGTTCCCCGAGCTGGGCGTAGAGCGGCGCCTGGACGATATGGCCGGCGAGCCGCAACGTAACCTCCTGGCCGAAATGGACGACTCCCAGCGCGTGCGACAGCGGCGCCGCCATGACGACCGCGCCGATTCCGCCGAACGGGGTGAGTTCGCCGTGGGGCACGAACGTGCCTCCCAGCGCCGACAGACTCTGATCGGCGCCGACGAGCTCGACCGACTCGCTGCCTATCGGCCCGCTCGCCTGCGCACCGGCTTCGAGTAGCGGAGCGGCGAAGCGCACACCCGCCAGCCGCCGTACACGTCCCACCATGCCCTGCGCAATGCCGTGCGGATCGCGCGCGGTGAGCTGCAGCGTGGCATTGCCGGCGAGCCCGCGCTCGAGCTCGCCGATAGAGCCCTGAAGGCTCGAGCTGGAGACCTGCGAGGCGAACAGCAGCGCCACCCCCGCCGCGATGCCCGCGATCGCAAGAGACTCCTGCGCGGCTCGTGTGCGCAGGCGCACCCAGTAGAGCAGGAGGACGTTCGCCGGCTTCACAGCTACGTGACGCCCGTTGGCGGGCTCTCCGAGTGCCCAGCCGCGTTCGCGCCCGTGAGCGCGGTGGGCGGCGCACCGTCACGCCCGGCCACCGAGCCATCGATGGGCCCATCTTCCCGCCAACCCGCGTTGAAGTCGGGGCGGTAATCGCCGAGCCGCCCGTCGCGCAGCGCCAGCACGCGGTCGGCATAGCGGGCCGCCATCGGGTCGTGGCTGACGAGCACGACCGCCACGCCCCACTCACGGCACAGCTCACGGAGCAGTTCGAGCACTTCGCGCCCTCGCTGGGTGTCGAGGCTTCCGGTCGGCTCGTCGGCCAGCAACAGACGTGGGTTGGTGGAGAGGGCGCGCGCGATCATCACGCGCTGGCGCTCGCCCATCGAGAGCGTCTCTGAGCGATGGTGCAGGCGCTCGCCCAGCCCGAGACGAACGAGCAAAGGCTCGATCTCGCGCCGCGCCTGGCGCCAGCGCATCGCGCTCAGGAGCTTGAGGATCGCGTTGTCGATCGTGCTGACGCCTGGCAGCAGGTCGAAGCTCTGGCGGATGAAGCCGAGCTCTGTGAGCCTGAACCGGGACGCCTCGCGCTCTGACAGCGAGGAGGTGTCACGCCCGCCGACCAGCACGGTCCCGGATGTCGGAGCAAGCAGTGTGGCGATCATCGACAGCAGCGTCGTCTTGCCCGACCCGCTCGGCCCGTACAGCGCGACGAGCTCGCCGGCCCGCACGGTGAGCGAGACCCCATCGACGGCACTCACCGGCTCCCCGCCGAAGGCTGGGTAGCGCTTGACCAGGTCACGCAGCTCCAGCATCGGACGCTCCCGCGACTCGTGCATGTGCGGCTCAGTCAACGGCCTCGCCCGCCACGTGCACGGTAACGGCGTCGTTGGAGCGCTGTATGTCGCCGCTGAAACTCAGCCCTGAGCCGCGCGCGTGCGCGTAGCTGCCAGTCCCGCGCTCGATCGACATGGAGCCGGAGAAGCGCGCGCTCGAACGTTCCTCGTGATAGCTCCCGCTGCCGTGAGCCGTGATCGAGCCGCCGCTCGGGTAGATGTTCAGTTCGGCGGTGACGCGACTGCTCGAGACGATCGTCAGATGAACGTCGATCCTGCCCTTCACCGTGCCCGACGCGAGACCCTGCTCATTGAGCGTGAAACCGCTCTTGCTCGTCAGGTGCAGGCTGCCGTTCTCGTTCAGGGACAGCACCCTCGCGCCACTCGCAACCGCGGCGCGAGCCTGCGGGACGCTGAGCGCCAGCGTCCCGGATGCCCAGCTCGCAGCGAGCAAGACGCTGGCTGCTACGAGAAGCAACCGCATGAGGCCGTGAGCTCGCCTACTGTCATTTCGCATCTGTCTAAACCTGCTTTCTGGTCGTTCGTCATGGACAGGGAGCGGCTGTGGAGACGTCCTGCGTCGATCCGTCTGCGTACTTGAGCTCGGCCGCGAACGGAAAGCCGCCGGGCGGGCAGCGCGCCGGCTCTACGGTCGTGTTCGAGTCGCGCGCCGAACGCCGGCTGGAGCCGATGGTCAGGGACATCGAGGCGATCGACGCGTCTGGCTCGAGCGGCAACGTCGAGATCGCGGGAGCGGACAGCACAAGGTCTTCGCCGTAGGGCGGGTCGTCGGGGAGCACCGTGCCGCTCAACACCATCCGCTCGTCAAACGGCGTGTAGCCCTGCGCGAGCATCTCAAACGTCGGCTGCAGGTTCCGCAGCGGCCCGAGAAACACCCACAACGAGAGGCTCTCGCCGAGCAGCTGGGACCCGAGCTGCGCCTGCACGAGCGCACGCCCGACGCCGAGCCGCGATTGCGCCGAACATCCGCGCGCGCCCAGGAGTTGCAGGCGGTGGGGCTCGCAGCTGTGCAGGTGTGGGATTTCGACACCCAGCCCGGCGGGCAGTCTCAGAACCAGGCGGCGCAGCGACGGCGCGTCGCCCAGAGCGCCAGCGAGGTCGATCGTGACTGTGAGCGCGCCCGTCGCGCCCAGCCTGTCGGGGTGAAACGACGCGGCGATGGCCGGCACCTGCGAGCCGCTCGCCGACGCGGACCGGGCCGGCGCCGCACAGGCGAGCGCCACGCTCGCGGCCGCGAGGAGCAGCGCAGCGTCGAGTCGAGCTCGGGCGGTCAGGTGCACGCGAGGGGTTAGTCGCGCGGGCACGGAATCGTCGGGTTGACGGTGAGCGTGGCGCCGTCGGCGAATTCGACGGTGCCGCGCGTGGGAAAGCCGCCGACGGGACACATCCTGGGAACGGTTAGGCCCTTGATGTGAACGAGTGTGCGCCGGCCGTGGACGGTCTCGAAATACGCGACGTCGCTTGCACCGAGCGTCGCGAACGCGCTTTCAATGGAAACGTATTCGGCGCCGGGGATCGTCGCGACCTGTGGCACCTGCGCACTGAATCCGAGCCCGTACGGCTTGGGCGCAGGGATCTCCTTCGCCACCACGACGAGCGCCACCGCAACCGGCGAGACACCGCTCGCGTACGCCAGCAACCTCAGGCGCCCGTGTTCTGAGGAAGCGAAGAAGAAGTCGAGCGTGAACGACTCACGCACTAGCTGACCGGGGAGCGCGAGCTCGGCGACGCCGCCACCGAAGCCCACCCGCGAGTCCGCCGGGCAACCAGCCGGGCCTCGCTGTTCGAGCGCTTCCTCAGTGCATGTCCCCGCACCCCGCGCCTGTATACCGAGCCCGGGAGGACCGTACAGCGTGAGCTTGCTGATCGGCGACGGCGGCGCATCAGCACTCGACGCAAAGCTCGCCGTGATTGACAGGTTGGTAGCGGCGCCCAGCCTGTCTGGGGTGAACGCCTCTTCGACGATCAGCGCGTCCCCGGCCCACGCTATGAACCGCCCCGGGAATCTTGGAGGCCCTGCAAGCCCTGCGCACACACCCCCCAGCAAAGTTGCGACGAGCAGCCGGCGCACGGCGCGACGCGCAAGGCCGGACATAAGCAAGAGCTTGAGCATCTGCGCGCCTACCCCCCGACCGGCGAATGCGGGTTAGTGCCCCAGAAGATCTGCGTCCCGAGCATTCCGATCAGCGTGACCAGGACCAGGTTCAGCACCATCGACTTCGCCGTGGCCTCGCCCACCCCGACGGGACCGCCGCTCGCGTTGTAGCCGTAGTAGCAGCCCACCAGCACGATCGTGGTGGCCATTGTCATTCCCTTGATCAGGCTGAACAGCATGTCCGGTGGACTTTGGAACTCCCAGAAGGTCAATAGATACCCCCCGGGGGACGTGTATCCGATCTGCAGCACCACAGCGATGTAGGAGCCCAGGTACGCGACGCCGATCGCGGCGATGTACACGAACGGCATCACGATCCACGAGGCCAGCAGTCGCGTGCCGCACAGAAACGTCATCGAGTCGAACCCCATCACCTCCAGCGCGTCGATCTCCTCGCTGATCCGCATCGCCCCGAGCTCCGCCACGATCCCGGTGCCCACCTTCGCGGACATCATGTACCCGAACGTGTACGGCACGGCCTCGCGCAGGTCGCACAGGGCGGTGAACACGCCCGCGTAGGCCGGAGCGCCCTGGGACTCGAGGAAGTAGGCGCCCTCGATGCCGCACGTGGCGAGACCGGTGATGAACACCAGTCCCCAGATGATGAGCGTCGAGCCCACGATCAGGACACCCGCCTGACGCAGTGCCTCGCCGAAGAACCGCAGCACACGCAACCCCCACACGTCGCGCACGACCTTGCTCGTGAAGCTCGCGATCTCGCCCGCCGTGGCGACCCATTCACGCGACAACGCCAGCAGTTCGTTCATCACTTGATCACCAGGATCTGTGGATGGGTGGCCAGCAGCGTCTGCGTGAACACGTAGTTGAACGCGCCGACCCCAAGGAACGAGATCACGACCGCCTGGTTGACCGCCCTGCCCACGCCCTCGGCACCCCCTGACGCGCTCATGCCCTTGTAGCAACAGACGATCGCGATGATCGCCCCGAACAACGTGGTCTTCAGCACCGACCCCCACAGGTCGGTAGACGTGGCGTTGGCGAACAGCGTCACCCAGAACGGGCCGAGCGGCTGTCCTGTGACGATCGCGGCGAGGATGCCGCCGAACAGGCCGAATAGGATCGCGTACAGGTCGAACAATCCGGTGATGATCATCAGCGCCAGAAACCGGGGCACGACCAGGTTCTTGACCGGGTCCACGCCCAGCACCTGCAGCGCGTCGAGCTCCTCACGGATCTTGCGCGCCCCCAGGTCGGCGGTGATCGCGGTACCGGCGATCCCCGCAAGCACGATCGAGGTGATCAACGGGCCGATTTCGCGGATCGCCGCGAGCACGAAGAACCCGCCCAGCCGATCCACCGCACCGAAGAGGCGCAGGAAGTTCGCCGCCTGCAATCCCGGCGCGCCGTAGTTGATCGCGACGGTCGTGACCAGCAACGGAAACCACACCAGGCGCAGCACGAACAGGAACTGCGACACGAACTCCTCGCCGTAGGGATATGGCGGGCGCAGCGCCGAAGAGACCGTCCTGTTCGTCAACAGCACCATGTCCCCGACCTCCTCGAGCAGGTTCCTGGCTGGCAGCAGCGCCCGCTCGACCATCTGTCGCGCATCGCCCCTCTCCGTCGACCTTCCCGCCATGCTCGGGCCCTCCTTGCGAGCCGACCACTCATATCCGTGCCCAAGTATATACTTAGCATAACTAAGTGCAATCGGGGCGCCGCCCAGCGAAGAACGCGAACAGGCCGGGGGGCCAGCGCATCACAGAGTCACGCAGGCCGGGGTAGAGATCCTGGAGAAGTGAGGCCGAGCCGGGAGAGGCGCGCTATGAGGTGCGCGACGTCGGCATGCTCAAGCTCTCCCTGGGGGCCGACGAGGGCCTCCAAGGTCAGACGGGCCGACGCTATTGGTCTTGCTCGGCGACGCGTAGTGCGTCCAGCAGCTCGCGGGTCGTGAACACCTCGATCCCGGCCTCTGAGCGGTCCTTGTGCTGTGACCAGATCACAGCTCTCGCTTGAGCGCGAGAGCCACGGTGGGCCAATCGCCTGGGTCGCGCGCCGCCATGCGCTTCTCGGCCTCGTCCCGCTGATCGTTGTACTCGGCGGCGGGCCTCCACTCGATCGGCATTACTTGAAGCGCAGCGAACAGGAGCGCTTGATCCAGCCCGCGCTTGTCGGCCAGGCTAGACAGGTGGCGGGCGATCTCCTCGGCCACAGCTTGCGTGCACGCGGACCCATCTGGGGAGGCGATCACAAGGCGCGCGCGGCCGCCGATCAGCGCGGAGAGGACGACGTTTGCGTCAGCGACGACTACGGGAGGCAGCGAAATCGTCGAGAACCTCCGACTCGCTCACACCCTTAGCGGCCAGCTGCGCACCGACCTGCTCAGAGAGGCGCAGGAAGACCTCGCGACGAACCTCGACCGGCAGCTCCGGCGTATCCACAGAGCCCGTTAGGCGTGCCGGCGAGCAGATGCGTGGCGGCCATCCCGGCCCACTCGCCATACGGCGCGAAGAAGTCGCGTACCTGCTGCTCATCGGCCCTGGCGTGGGGATCGCCCCCGCTGAGCAGCCGCCCCACGAGCTTCAGCAGCGACAGGTCTCCGGCCGGCAGCTGATCGTGGCGTCCCTGGCCGTGGAGGGCGAGCATCTCCACCGTCCACGCGCCGATGCCCGGGATCGCGCGCAGCCTGCGCCAGGCGCGCTCGTGCTCGGCGCTGTGCAGGTCGACCCGCCCGCGCGCGACCTCGCGGGCGGCGCGCACGAGCGCGAGCGCGCGCGCGCCGGCCAGATCGAAGGACTGCAGCAGCGCGGGCGCGGTGCCCGCCAGCACGTCCGCCGCGGGCAGGTCGCGCAGGCCCCCCCGCGCCCCGTCCCAGTCGCACCCGCGACGCCCCAGCGCGGCCACCATGCGCCGCTCGATCGCGACCGCCCGCTCGTACTCGATCAGCTGCTCGCAGATCGCCCATGCGAGCGCCTCGAAGGGCTCCGGCCGGCGCACGACCCGCAGCCACGGGCGCCGGCGCAGCGAGCGTCCGATCAGCGGGTCGCGGGCGAAGCTGCGCAGGAACCCCCGCAGGTCCTCGTCGACTCCCAGCGCGAAGCGCATCCGCCGGATGCCGTGCGCCGCCGCCGCCGCGCTCGCCGCGCGCGCTCCGATCACGACCCTGTCCGGCGCCGGCTGGGCGACCCGCACCACGACCGGCTGATCGCCGTGGTGCAGCAGGCGCTCCAGCACTCCGCCGCGGCGGCGCAGCAGCCCGTCCGCTCCGCTCGAGCGCGGCAGGCGGAACGGACCGGCCGGCGTCACCTCCTCGCGCAGCTCCATCAGCCGGCGCGGCGTCGCCGTCTCAGCGGTCGCCGGAGCCACCCAGCAGGTGCACGTCCACGAGCAGCGAGCGACTGCCGACGATCTGGACCAGCTCGGGTGGGCGGGCTCGACTCCCCAGGCGGGATCCACTCGCCAGGCGGGCTCGATTCCCGGAGCCGATGCGCCCGGCGCGCCGGCCCTTTGCGAGCGTCGAGGCGCGCCGCTGCCGGCGATGGACCAGCCCGACGACCGCCGCCCCGGCGACGAACCCTCCCGCGGCCACGGCGGCGGCCTGCACCGCCGGGAGCACCGAACCAAGGGGCCGGCGCTCATCGGGGAGGGCGCCTCGCGGGGGCTGCGCGCCCACCGCATGCGTCGCGCCGGCCAGCACGGGCAGCGCGTCGACGGCCTCGCCCGCGCCGTCGCTCGTTCGCGCGTCCTGCGGCGAGGTCGGCTGCGGGGACTCGCTCACTCGCGGAAGTGTAGAGGGATGCCCAGACTCTTAGCTCAGCAGGCGCTCGTACACGCGGTAGCGCTTGACGATTCGCCCGCCCATCGCTTCCATGCCGCGGTTCATGGCGGCGTTCGTCTCGAGGATCCAGCCCATCTCGCCGCCCTTCTGCGGACGTACCGCGGCGGCGTTGAAGTGTTCGACGTACAGCTTGGCCGCGACGCCCGTGTGCTGGTACTCGGGCTTGACCCCCAGGAAGCCGACGCGGACGCGGTCGGTGATGCGACCCTTGTTCAGGAAGTGCCACCAGCCGAAGGGCAGCAGCCGGCCCTTCATCTTCGCCAGCACCTGGTTGATGTCGGGGAACGTCATCGCCATCCCCACCACCTCGCCGGTGTCTTCGCGCTCGGCGATGAAGCACCAGTGCTTGTCGAAGACGAGCTGGATCTCCTGGGCGTAGGCGTCGAGGTCCTTCTTGGAGTAGGGCACGAAGTCCCAGTTCTTCGACCACGCCGAGTTGTAGACCTCGGCGAAGGAGTCCATGTCCTTGCGCAGCTGCCAGCGGCGCATCGGGCGCACGCGGATCCCGTGCTCGCTCTGCACCTTCTCGGCGAGCTCGAAGATCACCGGCAGCACCTTCGCGCGGTCTGCCACCTCGAGGTTCCACATCAGCAGGTCCATCGCCTTGGCCATGCCCGCCTGCTCCAGGCGCTGCTGGTAGTAGGGGGGGTTCCACGGCTGGACGATCATCGGGCGCAGCTCGAAGCCCTCGATCAGCACGCCGCTCTCGTCGTTCATCGCGAAGCTCGCCGGGCCCACCATCCGCTCCTTGCCACGCTCGCGCAGCCACGCCTCGGCGCCGTCCAGCAGCGCCTGCAGCACCTCCTGGTCGTCCTCGAACTCGAGAAAGCCGAACCAGCCCCAGTTCTTCTTCTGGTAGTCGTCGAAGGCGTGGTTGATCTGGGCGCTGATGCGGCCGACCACGCGCCCGTCGCGGCGAGCCAGGAAGTACTCGGCCTCGCCGTGGCTGAAGAAGGCGTTCATGCGGCGGTTGAGGAACAGCCGCCGCTCGAGCTTCAGCGGGGGCACCCACTGCGGGTGGTTAGCATGCAGGCGAAAGGGAACCTCGACGAACGCTCTGAGATCCCTCCGACCCGAGACCGATGTGATTTCAACCGCCATTGCGGGGGACAACGCTATATGCCCACCTCGATAGACGTCTTCGCCAAGGTTCGCGGCCACGAGCGCGAGGAGCTGCTGCGCGCCGCGCGCGAGGCCGATCTGATGCCGTACTTCCGCACCGTCGAGTCGCCGGCGATGCCGGTCGTCGAGATGGAGGGCGCGCCGCGGATCATGCTCGCGTCGAATAACTACCTCGGGCTGACCGCCGACGAGCGCGTGATGAAGGGCGCCGAGGATGCGCTGCACCGCTACGGCACCGGCCTGACCGGCTCGCGCCTGCTGAACGGCACGACCCCGCTGCATCTCGAGCTCGAGCGCGAGCTGGCCGAGTGGATGGACACCGAGGACGCGATCGTGTTCACCACGGGCCACCAGGCGAACGTCGGCACGCTGGGCACGCTGCTGGGCCCCGGCGACACGGTGATCGTCGACTCCGCCGACCACGCGTCGATCCTCGACGGCGCGCTGATCTCCAGGGCGAAGATGCGCCCGTTCCGCCATGGCCGCATCGACAAGCTCGAGCGGGCGCTCGCGCGCGCCGAGGGGGACGGTGGCGGCGTGCTGGTCGTGGTGGACGGCGTCTTCTCGATGGAGGGCGACGTCGCTCCGCTGGTCGACATCACGGAGCTGTGCGCGCGCTACGGAGCGCGCCTGATGGTCGACGAGGCCCACGGCGCGGGCGTGCTCGGGGCGCGCGGCGCGGGCGCGTGCGAGCTGCTCGGCGTGGAGGACCGCGTCGATCTGCGCATGGGCACGTTCTCGAAGTCGCTGGCCGCCTGCGGAGGCTTCGTCGCGGGACCGGCGGAGGTGATCGACTACCTGCGCATCTCCTCGCGTTCGTTCCTGTTCACCGCCTCCGCGGTGCCGGCGGCCCTGGGAGCGGCGCTCGCCGCGCTGCGGATCGTCCGCTCGGAGGAGGGGCCGGCGCTGCTGGCGAGGGTGCTCGAGCGCGCGCGTTATCTCAACGACGGCCTGCGCGCGCTGGGGTACCTGACGCTCAGCGGCGAGCCGGTGCGCACCGGTCCCGGCGCGGACGCGCCCGTGCGGGCCATCACCACGCCGATCGTCCCGATCCTCGTCGGCGACGACTGGCGCGCGGCGCTGCTGTGGCGCGCCCTGTACGACGGCGGCGTGTTCACCAACTGCGCGCTGCACCCCGCGGTGCCGCCGGGGGGCGCGCTGCTGCGCACCAGCGTGATGGCCACCCACGACGTGGCCACGCTCGATCGCGCGCTGGAGGTGTTCGCGCGGGTGAAGCTCGAGTTCGAGGCGGAGCACGGGCCGCTGCCGGGACCGGCGGCCGGCTGACGCGAGCGAGCGCTCGCGTGGACGCCCCCGGCCCTCGGCCGCGGGCGGCCGGCGACTTGTCCATTTCTTCACAAGTCGCGCCGCGATCGAAAAAGATCGCTTCTAGCGTACGAAGCGCTCGCCGCGCTGTTGACCGACGACCCGATCCTGTCATAGCTTCCAGATGCGCTCTGCAAGACCGTTTTGGGGGTTCGCCCCGCCACAAGGCCGTCGGGAGAGGGGCCTAGGTGACGGGACAGCCGCGACTCGTCGCGGCGGACCTCGTGCGGCCCAACAGGCGCGTAACTGAAAACCTCTAGCAAGCACGTCTTCCCCGCGAAAGACTCGCGGCGAGGACGGGGAGAGTGCCGAATGAACGCGACAGCGACGGTTGCCCCTGCCGGTCCGCAGCACATGCGCGCCCTCGAACGCGCCAATCAGGTTCGTCTCGCCCGCGCGGAGCTCAAGCGGCGCGTGGCGATCGGCGAGCTCCACGTGGCCGAGGTGATCCTCGAATGCCCGTGGGAGGCCCAGAGCATGGCCGTCGCCGACCTGCTGATGAGCCAGCGCCGCTGGGGCCAGACCCGCTGCCGCAAGTTCCTCGCCCAGGTGCCGATGTCCGAGAAGAAGACGATCGGGTCGATGACCGACCGTCAGCGCCGTACGCTGGCCGCGATGCTGACATCTGTGAACCGGGGTCGCGCGTGGACCGCGACCCCCTGGCTAACGGACAACCTGACGACAGCTTGAGCTGCCACCAGCCGGCGAGCATGCCGATCAGACCGAGCCGCGGACGGACCTCCCAGACCCCGCACACGCCCTGGCCCAGGTCCCTGACCGCCAGCCGCGCGAACTTGTAGCTGCCCGGGTCCAGTTCCATCCGGCGCAGCTGCTCGCGCGCGCGGCGCTCGCGCTCGACGCGTTCGCGCACGCTCGCGCGCAGCTCCTGCACGCCCGCGGCGAGCCGGTCGCGCACGCGCTCGAGCTCACCCAGGTCGAGCAGCGCCGGACCGCCCGCGGCCCCGCCGCGCATGGCGACCGGCGCGGGGACGTGGGGGAAGCGCTCGGCGACCGTCTCGGAGAGCTCGCGCTCGAGCCGCGCGATCTGCGCCCGTAGAGACGCCCTGGCGGCGCGCTCGTCGATCTGCTCGCGGTTCGTGGAGGCTCCAGCGGCGAGCCTCCGGCCGGCACGATCGTGACCTCGAGCGTCGATCATCCCCTGAGCTTGGTCCTCTCGGTCGATGACTCGCTGCTGGTGGTAGGTCACACCCGCCTCCTCTCCGGCGGATGGCCATTCTACCAGCGCGCCCGCGCGCCGTGCCGCGGTTCACCGCACCTCACGGCTGCTCGAGCGCCGCGCGGCACGCCCACAGCGACTCCTCCGCGTACAGCGTCGGCACCCCCGCGACCTGGACGGCGAACAGCGTCAGGCGACGCGTCGCAGCACCGGGCTCGTGCCCGGGCGCCACCTCGCCGAACAGGGTCGCGAGCGCCGCCGAGGCATCGGCGACGACCAGGCGGCCGGCCGGCAGCGGCGGAGCGTCCGCCGCGCGCCCCAGCGGCTCGCCCTCGCCGCTCGTTCGCAGGCCGAGCTCGCCATCGACCGACTCCGCGTCCAGCGCCCACACCGGGACGCCGGTGTCCAGCAGGGCGATCGTCAGCACGTCCGCGAGCAGGCCGGCCGTGAGGAAGCCGCCGCGCAGCATCCGCTCCATGACGGCGGCCTCGATCGGCGTGCGCACGACATCGGGGTCGAGGCCGATCTGGCGAAAGAAGACACGGTAGGCGCCCGGCACGGGCTCCCGGCGCACGCCCACCGCGCGGGCGCCGCGGAAGCGGTTGGAGAGCTCGCGCAGGCGCCCCCGCACCTCCGGCGGAGAGGCCCCGGTGAGCGACTGCCGGCGCGTGTGCGACGCCTCGCCGACGAGCAGGCGCAGCCCGGGCAGCTCCTCCTCGACCTCACGCGCGCGCCAGCCCGGAGCCGACTCGCGGGCGCCCGCGGCGGGGTCCGCGCCGTCGCTCAAGCGGCCGGCTCCCGCCGTTCGCGCGCCCGCGAGGCCGCCACCAGCTCGCTGACCCGCGCGCGCAGGCTCGCGAGCGACGGGCTCGCCAGCAGCGCCTTGCTCTGCACCACCCCGCCGGGGTAGACGAAGTCGACCTGGGGACAGCTGAACACTTTGTAACGAGCCGCCACACCGCCTTCGAAGTCGAGCCCGACCGGCAGCGTCAGGCCGCGCGCGCGAATCAACCGGCGCACCGGACCGCGTTCGTCTCTGATCGCCACGGCAGCGAAGCGCACGCTCGGGAACTCGGGCACGAGCGCCTGCATCTCGCCGAGGACCGTCGTGCACGAGCCGGCGTCGACGAACAGGGCGAGCACCACCGGCCCCCGTTCATCGAGCTGGCACACGTTCAGGATCTGCGCGCCGCGCTCCGCGCATGCGGGCACGCGCCCTTCCGCGCCCTCGTTGGCATGCGTGGCTACGTCCGCTGCTCCATTGAGGTTCCCGAGCGCCAGCGGCACCGCGAACGGCGGGGCCTTCTGGCCGGGCGGAACGCCGGTCACGTCGGTGTGGTGGACGAACACCGAGTCGACGACGACCAGCACGATGAGCACGACTCCGAGCAGGCCCGCATAGCGTCCATACCGCGGGTTGCGCGCCTTCATCGGGTTGCGCGCGATCCCGAACCCCCCGCCGTCCGCTGGCTCGGGCGAGCTCACGGCCTGACCGACGCCTGGCGCGCGCGACGCGCGACCGATCGAAGATCGGCCAGCACCGGACGCCTGCGAGCACCGTTTTCCCCCTCCGGGGACGATGCGGCGGCGTCCGCGATCACCAGCGTGGCGGGAAGAGCGACCAGCACGCCCACGAGCGACACGCTCAGGTCGATCAGCGTCACCAGGCCGAAGTCGCGCAGCATCGTGATGTCAGACAGCACGAGCACCCCGAAGCCCGCGATCGCCGTCACCCCCGACGCCGCCACCGCGGCGCCCGTGCGGCGGTAGCTGCGGCGCAGCGCCTCGACGGTGTCGTAGCCCGCGAGCTTCTCCTGACGGTGACGCTCGGAGAGGAGCACGCTGAACTCGGTCGAGATCGCGATCACGAGCGCGCCGAGCGTGACCGACATCGGGTTCAGCGGCACCCTCACCGCGAACAGGATCAGCGCCGACCATCCGGTCGCCAGCACGATCGGCACGAGCGGCACGAGCGCCCGGCGCCGATCGCCGCGGAAGGCCGCCAGCAACACGAGCGCGACCGCCGCGAGTCCGACGAGCAGCGTCTCCAATCGCCGCCACGGGTCGGCCACCTCCGATCCCGACTGCGCGGCGAGCACGGGCAGGCCGACGAGGCTCGCGCGCACCCCCGCGGGAGGACGCAGGCTCGCGCGCATCTGTTCGATCAGCCGCTGCTGCTGGTCGAGCCCCATCAGGCGGATGCCGAACGCGAGCGTCGCCACGTGCCGGCCGGGCGTGATCACGTCCTGGGAGAAGTACGACGGGACCACGCTCAACAGGCCGTCGATCTCCCGCTGCGAGAGCTTGGGGATGCCCGAGGAGCTCGAGGCCTGCCCTTCGAACAGGTCGGGCAGCGAGAACGCGGGGCACAGGCGCGCCTTGCTGCAGCCCTTGGCGGGGCTGTAGCCGAAGCGCGCGAGCACGGTCTTCTGGTAGCCGATCATCCATTCGATCGTCGACGTCCTGGTCAGTTCGTCGCCTTCGACCATCAACTCGATTTCGCCCCCCACGCCGGTGATCCGCTCGACGGTGTCGAGGTTCTGCAGCGAGCTCAGGTCCTGCGGAACCAGCTTGGTGATGTCGGTCTGCACCCTGGTCTGCGTGTCCAGGCCCCAGCCGAGCGCCGCCAGCGCCAGCCCCGCGCACAGGACGCGGCCGGGGCGGCGAACCGAGCCGACGAGCGCGGCGTGCGTGATCAGACGCGTGAGGGGGTTGTCCGTCGAGAGCTCGCGCGCGCCCCGCCACGAGGCCGCCAGCGCACCCTCCGCGAGCGCGCCGGATCCACGCGCCCGAGCGCCACCGGCGGATAGCGAGATCGCCGCGGCGCCCGCGGTCAGCGCGCACAGCAGGGCGATCGCCACGCCCACCACGAGCAGCACGCCGAAGCCGCGGACCATCGGCACGGGCGAGAGCAGCAGCACGAGCATCGCGGCCGCGCTGGCCGCGCCGGCGGTCGCGATCGTCGGCGCGCCGGCCGCCGCCGCGCGCCGGACGACCGCTGGAACATCCGCCGGCGGGCCGCCGACCGCGCCGGCGGGCCGCTCCGCCGCGGCGCGCTCGGCCTCCTCGCGCTCGGCCTCCTCGTCCACGCGCGCCTGAAACTGGATCGCGTAGTCGACCGCGAGGCCGACCAGCACGGGCAGCACGGCGATCGAGGCCATCGTCAGCGACGCGCCCACCGCCGACAGCGCGCCGAACGTGAGCGCCGCGGCGAGCAGCGCGAGCGCGAGCGGCAGCAGGCGCGGGCGCCCCGAGAAGACGAGGCCGAGCGTCCCCGCCATCACCAGCAGCACGGCGATCAGCAGCAGCTCGATCGAGTGGCTGATCGAGCTGGTCAGATCCGAGACGATCACCGGCTCGCCGGTCACGAGATAGCTCTCGCCGTGCGTCAGGCGCCACTGCGGCATGCGCACCGCCTGGCGGATCAGCCCGATCGTCCTGATCCTCGCCGCTTCGGACAGTCCCGCCTGCATCCGCACGGACACCAGCGCCGCGTCCGGGCTCGGGAACAGGTAGGCGAACCGCGACTTGGGGGTGCCGGCGATCTTGGTCGAGTCGAACACCACGTTCGAGACGAAGTTGGCGTCTTCGATGCTGGGTCGCGCCGTCAGCCCGTGTTCGAGCGCCTGAGTCGCGACGCTCGACTGAAAGCCCGCGAGCGTCACCTTGCGCGCCTGGCTGGCGAGCGTGCGTGCCTGCGTCACCGGCAGGCCGCGCGCGAGCGCGGCGCGATAGACGGAGCTTTCAGCCTGCTTGGCCTCGGCTTCGGCCTGCTGGGTCTCGACCGTGAGCTGTTTGTTGATCTGTTCGGCCGCCGCGTTGAGGAACGTGCCAGGCCCGAAGACCACCTTGACCGTCCTCGCGCGCGCCAGCTGCCCGCACGGCCCGTTCACCCCGCCCTCGGCGGCCAGCGCGCTGACGGGCACGTTGCCCGACAGACAGCCCTCCAGGCCGGCCAGCCGCTCGATGTCCGAGCTCAGCAGCAGCTGTTGCAGGTTGCCCTTCACGAGCACGGCGATCGGCTCTTCCCCGAAGCTGCGGTAGAAGCGCTGCGTCGCCTGATACTCGGGGCTCGAGCTCGAGACGAACGTGTTCGTCGCCGCCGTCGGGCGCAGCCGCAGCGCCAGCCCCGCGGCGCCCAGCCCGAGCGCCACAGCGATCGCGAGCACCAGCCGCGGCCACCGGGCCGCCCCGCCCGCGAGGGCCGAAAGGAGTCGTGAGGAATTCACAGCTGAAGGCTAGTCTCGCTCGTCGGTCCAGCGCGCCGCCCCGGGGGGCGACGGGAGATCCCTACTCCATTCCCAGCGGGCCAGCTGATTCGCCGGAGAGGAACTGGCGGACGAACGGGTTTTCGGACGCGAACAGCTCCTCCGCGGGGCCCGATTCGACGATCCGGCCCTTCCACAGGACCGAGATGTGCTCGGCCACGCGTCGCGCGCTCATGATGTCGTGCGTGATCACCACGTAGCAGCCGCCGTGCTCCGCGTGGACCTCCTTGATCAGCTCGCACAGCAGCGCCGTACGCACCGGGTCCAGGCCGGAATCGGGCTCGTCGAAGAGCACGATTTCCGGATCGAGCACGAGCGCGCGCGCGAAGCCCGCGCGCTTGCGCATCCCGCCGGAGAGCTCGTTGGGCATCTTCGCGCCCTCTCCGCCCAGCCCGACCTCGCGCATGCGCCGGTTGACGATCTCCGCGATCTCGTCCTCGCCCTTCTCCGTGTGCTGGCGCAGCGGGAACGCGACGTTGTCGTAGAGGTTCAGCGAACCGAACAGCGCGCCGTCCTGAAAGAGCACGCCGAACTTCCTGCGCAGCTCGAACAGCTCCGCGTCGGGGAGGCTCGGAATCGAGCGGCCGTGCACGAGCACGTCGCCCTCGTCGGGGTACAGCAGCCCGACTATGTGCTTGATGCAGACCGACTTGCCGGTGCCCGAGGGGCCGATGATCATCGAGATCTTGCCCTCCGGCAGGCCCATGTTCAGTCCGCGCAGCACGTGGTTGCGCCCGAACGACTTGTGCACGTCGATGAACTCGATCGCGTCGGGCGCCTCCGACGGGCGAATCGTCCCGGTGTGGAACTGGAACTCGTCGGCCTCGCTCTCGCCCGACCGCCCGCCGGGCTCCTCGACCGCCATCCTCAGCCCCCGATCGGTGCTCGTGGATTGGTGCCCCAGAAGATCTCCGTGCCGAGCATGCCGATCAGGTTGACGAGGATCAGGTTCAGCACCATCGACTTGGCCGTCGCCTTGCCCACGCCGACGGGCCCGCCGCTGGCGTTGTAGCCGTAGTAGCACGCCACGAGCACGATCG
>JBKQHH010000099.1:0-31209 GCA_052148875.1 Solirubrobacteraceae bacterium | reverse complement strand
CGTGCCCGCGCTGCGCGACCACGGCCTGCACAGCATCTCCCTCGACGATGCGCTCGAGGACGCCGACCTCGCGCTGATCGTCACCGCCCACCCCCACGTCGACCACCAGCTCGTCGCCCAACGCGTGCGCCTGCTCGTCGACCTGCGGGGGGTCACGCGCACGCTCGGGGTCGCCGGCGCCGTGCGGCTGTAGGGGGCGCTCGCAGCCTCGGCCTGAGCGCTTCGGAAGCGCTGCGTTTGGGCTCGTTTGAGAGAATCGTCCCAAGGCGAGCGTACGGTGGGCACGGTGACGATCTCCTGCCGTGATCCCACAGACTGACGCGAGCCCGTGCTCTCCCTCGCCGGCCAATCCGAGCAAGGCAAGCGACGCGCCGCACGGCTCCGATGATGCCGTCGTGAGCTTCGCTGCTTTCGCCCAGCCCCCGCCTGACCGGCTGATCGCCGACGCAGCCACCGCGCAGCGGTTGACGGTCATGCTCGGCGCGGGCGCATCAATCGAGGCTGGATTGCCGAGTTGGCCAGGAGGTCTTCGGCGCACAGCGACGCTCAGCGCTGTCCAGCGCCATCGCCGCCGCCGAAGGGCTCGAGGGCCTTTGCGGAGGCCCTGGCGTCAGCGACGACCGAGCTGGGCGACACAACGGGCGTTGCATGCCACGGAATCGATGCGCATCTGGCAGCTGAACGCCGACAAGCTTCGCGAGCAATACGCGGCGGTGCCACGCGATGCCGCGTCACGGCCTCATCGACTTCACCGTCCCGCACTGCGGCGCGTTCATCCGACGTCGCCACCCGCTCGCCGCGCGCCGCGCAGGTGGTTGACGTTCGGGGCGCCGGGGGTGTGGCGAGGAGCGCCACAACGGCTTATCGAAGACGCGCGCCGGCGCGTCTCCCGAAAAAGACCGATCTACTCGAAGCGCGCGCGCGACCTGATCGCCGCCGCCGCGGGAAGGCGTTCGGGGCGGGGTGTCCCGTTTGGGGGGTTTCGTCGGAGTAGGGGGCAGGGACCCACGACCAACCGGCCGATCGGAGACCGCCATGCCCACTCATGGGAGCTCACCACCGCTTACCGACAGACTGTGCTCGCTCGCCGAGAGCCAGCTGCAGATGCAAACCTCGCGGTCCGCCGCGCTCGACGCCGGCGCACTCGGCGTAATGGCCCTCGACGCCGCGCTCGCCGCGGTCATCATCGGCACCAGAGGGGCATACGACCTCTGGATCGCCGCGCTGACGCTGCTCGGCCTCTCCCTCGGACTGGCCGTACGCGCACTGCGGATCCTGGGCGCTGAGGAAACCGGCCCCTCCGTTGCACACCTGCGCGAGGACCGCGAGACCCACGACGAGCACCAGATCACGGAGTCGCTGCTCGCAGACCTCACAGCAGGAATCCGCAACAACGACCACGCCCTGGCCCGCAAAGCCGTCCTGTTCGACCGAGCACTGATCGTCCTGGTGCTCGCGATCCTGATCGACCTCGCCGGGAGGCTACGATGAGCCACATGGAGCAACCCACCACCAACCAGCCCACCATGCCCGAGACCAAGCCGAAGTACACAACAGGGATCGGGGAGCCGCTGAACTACCCATCCCAGATCCTGCCCGGCCTCGGCAACGCCCAGATACTCCCCGACTGGGTGCACAACCGCCTGCGCAAGCTCTTCAAACGGAGCACCCTCTCCAGCTGAGACGGATCGACCGCGAAGCGCGTGATGACCATCCTGGCCATCACGGGCGCGCGCATCGCCGTGCTCGGCGTCAGCTACAAGCCCGGCGTCGGCGACATCCGCGAGTTACCCGCCCTGAAGATCCTCACCCTCTTGAAAGGCCTCGGCGCGGAGCTGCGCTACCACGACCCGCACGTGCCCGCGCTGCGCGAGCACGGCCTGCAGAGCGTCTCGCTCGACGATGCGCTCGAGGACGCCGACCTCGCGCTGATCGTCACCGCCCACCCCGAGGTCGACCACCGGCTCGTCGCCCAACGCGCACGCCTGCTC
This sequence comes from Solirubrobacteraceae bacterium, assembly GCA_052148875.1. Classification (GTDB taxonomy): domain Bacteria; phylum Actinomycetota; class Thermoleophilia; order Solirubrobacterales; family Solirubrobacteraceae; genus Palsa-744. Next base: position 29,218 of record JBKQHH010000099.1, on the reverse strand, counting down.
GTCGACCTGCGCGGCGTCACACGCACGCTCGGGGTCGCCGGGGCCGTGCGGCTGTAGCTCTCGCTGCTATCGGCTACTTGCCTATCCACGCTGCAGCTCGGCTCGGACTCGATCGCGCATGCCATCCCAGGTCGCGCGTAACGTGGCGCTCATGGCTTCCATCACGCTTGAAGGCAGAGTCTGGCGCGTGGCCTGCACGCCTAATAAGACCTATGGGGGAGTATAGTACTCCTATGTCTGTCGTATCGATTGCTGACTTGTTCAAGGTCGGGCCGCCGCTCAGCGAGGTGGAACAGGTCGGACGCGCTCCCTCCATAGACGCGCTCAGCGATCGGGCGATCGCGGGCGGGACGCTGCGGCTGTTCGACCAGCGTCGCGAGGGCAAGACCAGTCTGGCGCTTGCGGTTCTGGCTCGCGCCAACGCCGCACGCCTGGCGACCTGCAACCTCCCACTCGACGAACACCCGACTGCTCAGTCAGCAGCAGCGCGGATCCTCGCTCAGCTCGGGGGCGCGCTGCGTGCCGCGCGGCGAGCAGAGCAGATCGGGGGAGCCGCGGCGCGCATCGCCGGCCGGATCGCTCGCGCGACTGGAAGTGAGGACCTCGCCCTGCTCGCAGACCTCGCTGACACCGCCCAACCCTCCGAGCTGACCCTCCCCTCTGTCCTCACGGCCCTTCGTGAGCGCCTGAAGACATCAGACGGGCGAGCGGTCCTGCTCATAGACGAGGCGCACCTCATCGGCGACTGGGCTCCGGAAGATCAGGCAGCCGTCCGCGCGCTGCTCAAGGACGAGCACCGGCGCCTCGGTGTTCTTCTCGCTAGCAGCGAAGACAGCGCGCAGAGCACTCTCGTTCCGATTCTGCGGTTCCTGGGCGAGCCGTTCGTCGTCCCGCACATCGCACGGGAGGATTGGCAGCACGATCTACGCGAGCGCTTCAAGCGCGCCGACCTCTCCCTGGAGGAGCCCGCGCTCGAGAGGCTGCTCGACCTCTCCACCGGCCAGCCGTACTGCACGATGCTGCTGGCCCGTCAGTGCGCCGAGTTGGGTGGCGCGTTCGGGAATGTCAACGTGGATGTCGTCGAGCTCGCGCTACCCACTGTCGAGAGGCACGAGGCATGGCAGCTACTGCGCTACAGCTAGCCTCCGTCCCACAAGCGCCACGTGGCGCTCAGCTCGATCGCTTCCTCAACCTCGAGCGCCAGCCCCCCTGGGCGGGCCGCGTCCCCACCCACGGCTCGCTGGCGGTGATCGGCCATCCCGGCTCGGGCGCCGAGGAGGCCGTGCAGCGTATCGCGCAAGCCGAGAACGGGCCAAGCCTTCCGATCCTGCTCGACGCGCGCCACCACGGTGACCGCGCGGCGCTCGTCGGAGCGCTGGCTGACAGGATCCTGCAAGGGCTGCTCGGCAGCGAGGCTATCCGTCGTTGGCGGGCGGGTGAACCACCGCCCGCAGACACGCTCGCATCGTTGGGCTCGGCGCGTAGCACCGAGATCGCTCGCCTACTCACCGAACCTGAAAGCCTTCAAGCGATCCCGCTGGCGCAACTACTTGCGCTGCCACCACAGGGCGTGACACTCGCCGTCAACTGGGCGCACCTGCTCGCCGAGCGTCCCATGGGCAAGGTCCTCTGGGAGCTTCGCGCGTGCGTCACAAACGACGACAGCGACATCGCGCTGATCCTGAGCACATTCCCCGCCGCGAAGGACCTCCTCGTCGGAGAGCAAGCCGCCCTGTTCGGAGCCGGCGAGAAGCTCGAGGTCACCGATCCGACCACTGAACGGTGGCGGGAGCTCGTTCGCCTCCGGGGGCTGCCTGTCAGCGACGAGGACCTGCTCTGGCTGCTGCTGCGCACCGATGGCCAAGCCCGCGCCACCGCCCAAATCTTGGAGCTGACGCGCCTCGCCGCTCCCGATGCCAGATGGGCCGCTCGCCGAGTGTGGGAGCAGGAAAGCGAACGCGCGCTTGCGCGAGGACAAGACACCGTCAGCTTCGCGCGCGCGGTGACTCCACATGGGGCGGCACTGATGTGCGCGATCGCGGCGGATGAAAAACCGTACCGCGCGCTGCGCCCGTACGCCAACGCCAAGCAGATTGCGCGGGCCCTCGGTCAGCTGGCATATCACGGGCTCATCTACAGCCCACGCAGAGGGCTCTGGCTGCTAGGCGACCCGCTGCTCCGTGACGCCCTTACCAATCTGCAGCTCCCAACCGAGACGAGCCGGTGACAGCCCCGACTTGGCGGCAGCCGACGGCAGCCGGCTCGAAGCCGTGCGCCATCGCTCAGTGTCCGCGACGGCACGCGGCTGAAGGTCTACCAACGTGGGGGCTCAATTCGCCCCGTCGCGCCGCAGCACCGCCGGCAACGTCCGCAGGATCAACCGCACGTCCCCCCACAGCGACCAGTTGGTCACGTACAGGTAGTCGAGCTTGACCATCTCCTCGAACGGGATGCTCGTGCGGCCGAGCACCTGCCACAGCCCCGTCATGCCCGGCGTGAGGTCGAGCCGTCCCCGCGCCCAGTCGTCGACCATGCCGTCCTCCTCCGCGATCAGCGGACGGGGACCCACGAGGCTCATGTCGCCCTTCGCCACGTTCCACAGCTGAGGGAGCTCATCGAGGCTCGTCAGCCGCAGGAAGCGCCCGACGCGTGTGATGCGCGGATCGTGAGCGAGGTGAAGCCAGCCAGGGTCCTTGCTGTGCGCCAGCAGCTCCTCGCGGCGCGCTTCCGCGTCGAGCGCCATCGTGCGCATCTTCAGCAGCCGAAAGCGCTGTCCGCCCTTGCCGATGCGCTCCTGGCGAAAGAACACCGGCCCCGGCGAGTCGAGCTTCACCGCGATCGCCATCACGATCACCATCGGCACCGCCGAGACGCCAAGGATGGCGACGCCCACGAGATCCAGAGCGCGCTTGGCGATGCGCGACGAGCGCGACAGCACCGACGGGTTGATCCCCAGCACCGTCACGCCCTGGAGATCGTCGACCTCCACCGACGGTCCCAGCGCGCTGCACGTCGCCGGCAGCAGGCTCACCTTCACCGACACCGTCTTGCAGTCGCGCAGCACCCCCAGCAGCCGCTCGCCGTCGACCTCCGCGTCCGCGACGACCACCCGCCCCACGCGCTGCTCGACCATCAGGCGCGGCAGGTCAACCTCGTCCAGATCGCCCAGGCACGGCAGCTCGAGCGCCTCCGTCGCGTCCTGCTCGCAGCTGACCATCCCGATCGGCTCCAGGCGCAGGCTCGCCTTCGCGCGCATCTTCTCGATCAGCGCGCCGCTGGCGTGGCCCGTCCCGATCAAACAGCACCCGCTCGGGTGAGACCATTTGCATGAAGCCCGCTCGCACGAGCACCCGGCCGCTCAGCACGAGCGCCATCGCCAGGCCCGCGAACGCGAGGATCGCCGCGAACATCAGCTTCGCCGGCACCGCCACCACGAACCAGCACCACAGCAGCAGGCATCCCAGCAGCAGAGCTTGAAACAGTGAAGGCAGATCGTCGAGCGTCGAGTGACTCAAACGCTTCGCGTCACGGTCATACAGCCCGTACAGCTTGAACAGCACCACCCACGCCGGCAGCGTGATCGACCCGAACAGCATGTACTGCCACCAGGAGTGACCGTGCCCGCCGCCCGCCAGCGCGATCGCCGCCGCCAGCGCCAGCGCCAGACACGCCGCGTCGCTCACCGCCAGCAGCCGCCGCAGGAGCCAGTCGCGCCGGCCATACCCACGCGCCACCAGCATCCCTGCCCGCGGCACCGCGCTCAGCTGGCTGGGAAGCGAGTGAACGGCGCCATCCAGCGATGCCACCTGGACCCCCCCGCTGCCGTCCTTGGACATATCCGAGCAACGCCGTCCGGCTGCATGGACTTGCGCGGGTGCTGCTCTCCGACTGCGTAGCGCCGGGCGGCAGCTCCAACGTGCGCCGGCGAGACATCGCGAGTCCCCGCCTTGAAGATCCCCACCTTCTTGAAAGGCCTCGGCGCCGAGCTCCGCTACCACGACCCCCACGTGCCCGCGCTACGCGACCACGGCCTGCACAGCGTCTCCCTCGACGACGCGCTCGAGGACGCCGACCTCGCCCTGATCGTCACCGCCCACCCCCACGTCGACCACCAGCTCGTCGCCCAGCGCGCACGCCTGCTCGTCGACCTGCGCGGCGTCACACGCACGCTGGAGGTAGCCGGGGCCGTGCGGCTGTAGGGGGGCGCAGAGGCGGTATCTGGGCGCTTCGCGAAGCATGCATGGACATCTAAGGGTATTTGCTCGTCTTCCTACAAGCGATGTCTCTAAGCGAGTATTACTGCTTGATGTCAGCATTAATCGCCGTTATAACCCACTTTGCGCGCTTTAGCTAGTAGCCTCGCTATAATCGAGCAAATGGCCCTGATGGTCACGCTCGCGCCCTCCGTCTCGGACGCCGTTCGGGCAGCGCTGAGCGCGCTGCCCGGGGTGACAGTCGTGGCCGCGCCGGCTAGTGCGTTGATCTCCGATCCCGGCCCAGAACCACTGCGCGTGGAGCGCGTCGGCTTGCGTCAGATCGACCACCTGGCCTCGACGCCCGGGATCGCGCGACTCGTGCAGATCGACGGCGTGCTCGACGCCGCCGCCGCTGGGCGGCTCGAGGATGCCCGCATCGGCTACCTCGACAGTGCCGGACGAGCATGGCTACCGGGCACTCAGCGTACCTCGCTCGAGCAAGCCACCCGCACGCGTGCGCGCTCGCTGCGCGCAGCCGGCCTACGCATCGCCCAACTGCTGGCCGACTATCCACAGCAGCGCTGGACCGAGCGCGACCTCGCCAACCGCGCCGAAACCAGCACCAGCACCGCGCACAAGCTTCTGGAGCGCCTTGAACAAGAGACGCTGATGCAGCGCACCGGCCACACTCGCGGCACCGTCCGCGCCGTGCCTGACCCCGCCGCGCTGCGGCGCTGGCTCGCCCGCAACGGCCAACCCTCGCGCGTGAGGCGTCTTGCCTGCTGGCTACCAGATCTGCATCCCGACACGACCGCCACAGGTCTGCGCGTGGTGGTGACGGGCGCGGCCGGAGCCGCCGAGCTGGGCATGCCGGTCCTCACCGGCTCGCCGCGCACGCTGCTGCGGGTCGCCACGCCAGCGGGCATCGACATGAACGACATCCCCTCGATGCTGCACGGCGTACGCGACGACGCCGGCGCCAACGCCCTGCTGATCGACGACCACCACGGGCTCGGCTGGCGCGAGGCACAAACATCTCGCTCGGGAGCGCTCGTCGCTCCCCCAAGCCGAGTGATGCTCGACCTGTGGCTCGAACCGCGCGGCCACGCCGCCGTCGATGCCTTCCTCGAGCTGTGGAACCAGTGAGTGAGTAGGCTGCGCCAGCGCCGCGATGAACGACCAGCGATACGCCCCCGATGCCCTGCTCAACGAGGCCGCCAGCCTCGTTCACCTGCTGGGAGGCGTTGGCTCCAAGCACCTGATCCTCATCGGCGGCTTGGTGCCTCCGCTGCTGGTTCCGATCGCGGCGAGCGCTCACGTCGGCAGCAGTGACATCGACTTCTGCCTCTCCATCGCGCTCACGGAAGGGGCTACGCGGGACTATTACAAGTCGATCGAAGAGACCATCGAGCCATTCTTTGAACCCACGCCGCGCAACCGCTTCCGCTGGATCAAGCGGCGTGACGCCCCCGGTCTGAGGATCCTCGTCGACTTTCTCGCTCCGGAGGACCCCAGCGATTCCCTGGCCGTCGACGGAGCCCGTCAACTGGACGACCAAACCGCTGGGACGAATACCGGCCTCAGGCTGCGCCCATTCCCCGTACGCTGCGGCGAGCTCATCGACCTCGACGCCGTCACCACCACATACGAGCGGGTCGATCTGCTCTACAAACCAAGCGTGAGCGCCCGCGTCCACCTGCGCCACGCCGGCCCCGTCGGCTTCCTGGCCGCCAAGGCCGAGGCACTGAACGGGCGCGACGACCCAAAGGACGGCTATGACATCGCGTGGTGGTGCCTGAACGCCGCACCCACCGCCGAAGCGGTCGCCGACCTGCTCAGCAGCCGGCCTGGGTGGCGTCACTCTTTCATACCCGAGGCCATCGCGATGCTCAAGGACAATTTCGCCGAGCGCAACTATCCAGGCCCCAGCGGCTACGCGACCGAATCACACCCGAGCTCCGAACCAGGAGATCGAGACTTCGAGACGGCACGCAACCAAGCGTTCACCCGTGTCAATCAGGTACTCGAGCGCCTTGAGAAACGGATCGTGTGGACGCCTGACGAGTCGTGAGCTGACGCCGGATCCACTCCGTTAGAATTGCCATCATGGATAAGCTCATCCCAGTCACCGGAGCCGAGGTCATCGGCGATCACCAGCTCCGCGTCACCTTCGGCGACGGGCTCGTCGGCGACATCGACTTCGCCGGCCGCCACTGGCGAGGCGTCTCTGAGCCGCTCGCCGATCCGAACTTCTTCTCCCAAGCCCGCTTCGACCCGGAGATCCGGACAGTCGTCTGGCCCAACGGCTTCGACATGGCGCCCGAGACCCTCTACGAACGGGCGTCTGAGCACCAGGTTTCCCAGCCGTCTCGAATGCTCAGCCCTCGGTCGTAACGCGCGCGCCCGCCGCGACCGGGATCCTGTCGCCTATGCGCTGACGATCGATGCGCGGAAGGGAAACCGACACGCGCTCGCCGTAGGACGGATGATCGCCGTCCAGCAGCGCGATCGGGTCGCCCGAGCGCTCCATCGAGCTGTGCGCCGCCTCCAGCGCGCGCACGATCTCGAGGCCAAGCGCGCTGCTCGAGCGCGGCTCCTCGCCCGTGCGGATCGCGTGCGCGAAGTCCGCCAGCTCCAGCCCCAGCGGCTCGCCCGCGTCGATGCGCGGCACCACGATGTCGCCGCTGCGATATGTCAGCTGGTACTCGCCGAACGTCGCCGGCGCCTCCACCGTCGAGACGTCCAGCCCGCGGTCGTAGATGCGCACCGACTCATCCGAGGAGTTGTCGTCGTACTGCACCATCCGCTTGGAGCCCACCACCACCATCTGGCGCATCTTGCGCGGCGCAAGCCAGGAGATCTGAACGTTGGCGGTCGTGCCGCCGGAGAACGTCACCGTCAGGAACGCCGTCTCCGGAACGCCGTCCTGGAAGATGCTCTGGCCGGCCACCGCGATGTGCGTGACCGGGCGATCGAGCCAGTACAGCAGGATCGACAGGTCGTGCGGGGCCAGGTCGCTGATCACGCCGTCGGCCTGGTAGATGCCGAGGTTCATGCGCGAGGAGGTGATGAAGTACACGTCGCCCAGCTCCCCCGTCTGGATCAGCTCGCGCACCTTGTTCACCGGCGGGCTGTACACGAACGTGTGTCCCGGCATCAGCACCCGCTCGGCGCGCGCGGCGATCTCGATCAGCTCTTCCGCGTGCGCCGCCGTGGTCGCCAGCGGCTTCTCCACGAGCACGTGCTTGCCGGCCTCGAGCGCGCGGCGCGCCAGCTCGAAGTGGGTGCGCGGCGGCGTCGCGATCGACACCGCCTGCACGCGCGGATCGAGCAGCAGCGCGTCGAGGTCGCGCTCCACCGGGCACCCGGGGTAGCGACGCGAGAAGTCCGTCGCGCGACCGGCGTCCCGCTCGCACAGTCCCATCAAACGGAACTCCGGGCGCTCGGCGATGTTGCGAACCACGTTCGGGCCCCAATAGCCAAAGCCCACCACCGCTATCCCGATCGGCGTCGTGATCATCTCGCTGCCTCCTCTGCTGGCTGGATCCGTGCTCGAGGAACGTCAACGGGCTTCCGTAGTGCCCATCGTCCCAACCAACGGCCGGGCGGCCGCCCGGCTTGCGCGCAGCGCGGCGCCGATTCGCTCGATCTGCTCGTGCGTGATCGACGGGAACATCGGCAGCGACAGGATCTCGCCGGCGAGCGCGGTCGCGCACGGCGCCTGATCGTGCGCGTGCGCCAGCGCCGCGTACGCCTGCGAGCGGTGGATCGGGATCGGGTAGTGCACGCCCGTCGCGATGCCCCGCTCGGCCAGTTGCTCCCTGATCGCGTCCCTGTGCGGCGTGCGCACGACGAACTGGTGATACACGTGGTCGCCGTCCGCCGCCGCCGGCGCGGGCAGCGTCAGCTCCTCGACGTCCGCAAGCGCCTCGCGCAGCGCATCTGCCGCCAGCCGCCGCCCCTGGTTGCGCTCGTCCAGGCGCACAAGCTTCAGCCGCAGGACCGCCGCCTGGATCGCGTCCAGGCGGCCCGTCGTGCCGATCACGCGGTGGTGATAGCGCGGGCTCTCGCCGTGCGAGCGCAGCAGGCGCACGCGCTCGGCCAAATCCCTGCGGGTGCTCACCACCGCCCCCGCGTCACCCCACGCGCCCAGGTTCTTCGCCGGATAGAACGAGAACGTTCCCGCGTCGCCGATCGTTCCCACGCGCCTACCGCGGTAGCGCGCGCCGTGCGCCTGCGAGGCGTCCTCGAGCACCGCCACGCCGGCGCCGCGCGCGAGCGCCACGATCGGGTCCATCTCCACGGTGCGGCCAAAGAGGTGAACGGGGATCACACAGCGCACCGCCGGCGCGAGCGCCGGCGCGAGCGTGTGCGCGCTCATCAGCTGCGTGTCGGGCTCCACATCGGCGAAGCGCGGGCGCGCGCCGACCAGGCTGACCGCCTCGGCGGTCGCGATGAACGAGTTCGCCGGCACCACCACCTCATCGCCCGGCCCCACCTCCAGCGCGCGCAGCGCCAGCATGAGCGCCTCCGTGCCCGATGACACGCCCACCGCGTACGGGGCCTCGCACCACGCGGCGTAGTCGGCCTCGAAGCGCTCGACCGCCGCGCCGCCCGTGAACGCGCCCGTCGCCGCCACCTCCGCGACCGCCTCCATCAGCTGCGCGAGCAGGCGCGGATCCTCGTGGTCCATCACCGTCAGCGGAATGCCGGTCACCGCGGCGCTCATGCCGTCGGCACCGCCATCGGCACCGCGGGCGTGGACTCCACGGGCGGACCGGCCACATCCGGCATCTCCACTCCAAGCGTGCCCTCGTGACCGAGGATCAGATCGGCCGCTTCGTTGCGCGAGCGCACGCCGAGCTTGCCGAACGCCGAGGACAGGTGACTCTTGACGGTGCTCTCCGCCAGGAACAGCCGCTCGGCGATCTGCCTGTTCATATAGCCCGACGCGACCAGGCCGAGAACCTGCTTCTCGCGGATCGACAGCACGGGCGGCTCGACCTCCCGCCAGTGTCCCCGCGGCACGCACGCCTGGCCGGCGCCCACGGCGCGAAGGCACGCGCCCAGGCTGGCGTCCAGCTCCTCGTACACCACCACGCCCGCCGCGCCCGCCGCCAGCGCCGCGCGCACCTCGCGGCGCTGGATGCTCGCGCACGCCACCACCACGGGCACCGGCTCGAAGCGCTTGCTCAGCGACTCCACCAATCGCGCGACCGTGGAGACCGCGCCCTCTATCGACAGCACCACCGCCGCCAGCGCGCCCCAACTGTCGGCGTCGGCGATCGTGCCCACGCAATCGAACGGCGCGATCGCGAATCCCTCCTGCGCGAGCACGCCCGCGATCTCAGCGCGCCGGCCCTTGCGCGCGATCAACCCGACTCGCTGCAGCGACGCATCCGGGACGCTCGTGCGCAGCGCCTCTCTTCCAGCACCGGACATACGCCAGCAACGCGGCGGCTGCACCTGGACTTTCGAGCGTCGCCGCTCGCGGCGCCGGAGAGCGGCGCGACTCTTGGCGCCGGTCCTGCCAGGGTGCGCGAGTGGGGACGATCACCTACAGGACGTATGGGACGCGCCTGTAGCGAAGGTAAACGACGCGAGAGCCAAACGTCTTCGTCTCGACCAACTCCAGGTCGATCCTTTCGTCCAGGGTCGGGAAGTAGGGCGTGCCGCCGCCGAGTAGGACCGGGCTGACGAACAGCCGCCACTCGTCGATAAGCCCCAGCTTCATACACGCACGCGCGAGGCCGGCGCCGCCGACGCCGATGTCCTTTCCGGGCTGTTCCCTGAGCCTCGAGACCTCCTCGCCGACGCCGTCTCTGGCCAGCCTGGTGTTGCCCACCACGCTCTCCAGCGTCGTGGAGAACACGACCTTCGGCAGGGCCTTCCAGGTCTGGGCGAACTCGACGTGCTCCGCGGCCAGCGGACTCTCCTCAGCGGTCTCCCAGTAGACCATCGTTTCATAGAGCCGCCGTCCGCAGAGATGCACACCGATTTCCTGTACCTGCTGAGTGTGGAACAGAAACAGCTCCTCGTCGGGCACCGACCAGTCGATCGCGCCATCGGGTCCGGCGATGAAGCCGTCCAGCGACACAGTCATCGAGTAGATCAGCTTCCGCATCACGGCCCTCCTTCGGTTGGACTCTCATGGCTCCGCGAACGCCGTCCCCTCGCCGGAGCCGGTGCTCGGGTGGCGCCGCACGACGACGAACGCGATCACCGCGGCCGTCGCCGCGATCGCCAGCGCGATGTAGGGGAACTCGCTGTAGGGCGCTGGCTGTCCGGGCTTGCACAGCTCGACGAACGGGACGACGAGGGTCAGGGCCCCCAGGACCGGGACGGCCACGTGCCGGAGCGCCGAGAACGACTGTCTGTGCCGGCGCCACATGAACATCGGGAGGGCGAGCGTCGTCAGGAGGTAGACGAGCAGGATCACGATCGTGCCCATCGTCGAGCACTCCGCGTACAGGCCGACGGGGTTCGTGGATCCGCTGTCCAAGCCGATCAGGTGCGCCGCCCACCACACCGCGATGATCCCGAGCCCCCCGCACGCCATGACCAGCAGGGCGTTCACCGGCGTGTCCGCGGGCTGGCGGAGACGACCGAGCCGTGCCGGCAGCAGCCCGGATCGGCCGCCGTCGTAGAGCATGCGGGCCTGGGAGTTCACGCCGGCGACCAGCGTCGCGAGCACGGACACGATCCCGGCGAGCCAGGCGAGGATGGCCGCCGTGCCGAGGTAGCGGTCGGCCACCGTCAGGAACGGCACCGACGAGCGACCGATGGAGGAGACGTCGTAGCCAAAGCCCGTGACCGTGGCATACGCGAACAGGACGAAGAGGGCGGCGCCGATCGCGATCGAGATGTAGAGGGCTCTCGGGACGGTGCGCCGCGGATCGCGGCACTCCTCCGCCAGGGCCGGGCCGTTTTCCCACCCGATGAACATGTACAGGGCGAGTGGGAAGCCCGCGGACAGGCCCGCAAGCCCACCGGGCAGGTGCGCCCAGGAGAACGGCATCCCCGAGAGCTGGGACCGCCGGTCGACGAGCGTGACCACGCACACCACGAGCATGATCGCCACCTGCACCACGACGGCGAATCCCACCGCCGAGGTCGACAGACGGACGCCGCGCGCCGTCAGCCAGATGGCGCCGGCCGTCAGGACGAGGCTCAGCGGCTCCCAGGGCGGCCGCCACGACGTGTAATGCGCGACCGTCAGCGCCACCATGCCCCCCGACATGGTGAACACCCCCGCTATCGCCACGGTGAACCCCACCGCGACCAGCAGGGCCGTGGCCACGCCGGCCCTCGCTCCCAGCGAGGTCTCGACGTACGTGATGAAGCTCCCCGCCGAGGGCTCCGCCCTAGTGAATTCCGCCACGACGAACGCGAGCAGGACGCAGGCCAGAGCCCCCGCGAGGATCGTCAGCGGCGCCGCGACCCCGGCGGTGACGGCGATCACCCCGAACGCGAAGTAGAAGTCGATCCCCGGCCCGATGTTGGCGACCGTGGAGGCCGTCACGTCCACCGTGCCCAGCTGCCCAGCCTTGAGCTGGTCTGCGCTCACTTCCCCACAGCTGCCATCGACCGATAGTAGTCCCGAAGGGCAGCGGGCATCGGACCGGTCGGGACGGACCATCGCCCAGCTCAACGACTCGAGCCGTCGCTCAGCCACGTCGGGACGCGATAATCAGGTCCCGCGGACGAGTCCGCGCGCCCCGGGAACCATGAGATGAACGACTCCACATGGCCGATCGTCGAGTGCTGCTGGATCGCCTGGGCGCTCTACTGGAGGCCTGCATCCGGGACGGCATCCTGCAGACGCCGATCAGCGCGATGCGGCAAAACCCGCCCTACGGCATCAACTGCGTGGTCGACATCCCGGTTCGGGGAATCGGTGCCAAGAACGAATGCGTCGCCACGGTGAGAACCGTATGGGTGATCGCCGACGCGGACACCCCGCCGCGACTGATCACCGCGTACATCAAGGTCTAGACTGGAGACACGATGGCGACCGTCAAGCAGGCGATCCGAGAGAACGACTTCGTAGAGCTCCTGCGCTCGGCCGGTGAGTGGCCCGCTGGAACCAGCGGCACCGTCGTCGACGAGCACGGCGAGCACAAGCTCGTCGAGATCTCTGACGCCGAGGGCCAGATGCTGGATCTCGTCTCGGTGCCGGCGTCTCAGCTCAGGCTGATCTCCAAGCACAGCGCGTAGATCTCCACCTGGACGTCCGCGTCCGCGACGACGCAGGCCGAAACTCGACGCGTCCCACCCGTACGCACCGGCGGCGCGATGCCTCCGCCGCCGCGTATCGCTCATGTTCGGGGCACACCGGCTTGTGGTGACCGGCGCCACAAAGGCTTATCGAAGACACACGTCATCGGGTCTCCCAAAAAGGATGGATCCCACCTTCGACTCTATGTCGCGTAAACGGCCACTCCATCATGCGTAATCGTCCAATGATGCGCTGGCATGCAAGCCGGCGCGTCTCCCAAGAGAGACCGATTTCATGCGGCCCCGTTCGGGGGTCTTGCGATGGAGCCGTCCCAACCCTCCCGTCGCGAGACCCTCGCGTGGATCCAAAATTGGCTGGCTTTTTGGATACCAGCCTCCAAAAGACTATGGTTTTTTGGAGAAAGAACTCCAAAAAACGCGGTTTCTGGCCGAATGTGCATATACAGTGTCCGATCATGAAGGACGCCGAGATCGGAGATCGTCTACGCGATCGCAACCACTGGTGGCGCGACGAGCGCGGCTGGGAGCGGGAGGACGAGAACCTCCGCGAGGCGGCCCAGGCCCCGTTCGACTATCGCCCCGGAGTCCTCGACGACATCGAGCCGGGCGGCCTGTACACGCTCAGCGGTCCGCGCCGGATCGGCAAGAGCCTGGAGTTGCGCCGCGCGATCGCCGCTCTGATCGCACGAGGCGTCGCGGGCAGGAACATCGTCTACTGCTCGTGCGACGACTTCTCCCTACAGGATCTTCGACGCATGTTCCGCGTCGGTGCGAGCCTCACGCGGCGACTCGAGGGAACGAAATGGTGGTTCGTCGACGAGGTGACGTCCGTCGGGCGGGGGTGGTCGAGTGTCGTAAAGGACCTCCGGGACGACACGCCGTTGCGCCGCGACTGCCTCGTCCTGACCGGCTCGAGCTCGCGCGAGCTGCGCGACGCCACCAAGAACTTCGCCGGCCGGCGAGGTCCCGCGGCCACCAAGTCCGACAGGCTGTTGATGCCCATTCCCTTCCGTGACTTCTGTCGCTTCCTCGGTGGGCTCGACGGTCTGCCTGAGATTCCCGCGATCGGCGCCAGGGAGATGCTGGATCGCCGGGCGCAGGAGGCGATCGCAGAGCTGTCGTTTTGGACGAACGAGCTCGTCGACGCCTGGGAGCTCTATCTGCGCTGTGGCGGGTTCCCTCGCGCCGTCGCGGACTTCATGCGGACCGGCGACGTCTCGCCCGCGTTTCTACAGGACCTGTGGGATGTCGTTCGCGGTGACGCGATCCGTGTCACCAGTCTCGGCGACGCCGACCTGCTCAACTTCCTCGCGCGCATCGCGCAAGGCATCTGCAGCCCGCTCAACGCGAGCAGCGTTGCCGAGCATGTTGGCCTCGGCAGCCACCACGCGGTCAACGATCGTGTCAACGATCTCGTCTTCGCGTTCCAGGTGTGGAAGTGCCACCAGATCGGCACAGGCGGGCGGCCCAACACGAACAGCAGGCGCAAGGTGTATTTCACCGATCCGCTCATCGCTCGGATCCCCAGTGAGCGCCAACCTGCCCACCAGCCTCCGGACATCAGCAAGCTCAGTGAGCAGCAGCTCGGACTGTCCCTGTTGCGTGCTGTCGCAGACGGGCGAGCTGACACGTTCGCAGCCGCTGGCGACGTGATGTATGAGCGAACCTCCACGGCAGAGATCGACTTCGTTGGCGCCGTCCTTGAAGTCCCGTTTGAGAGCAAGTACGTCGAACGCAACTGGCGCAGCGAGTCGCGCGCCCTCACCGCACGGTACGGTCGTGGGATCGTCGCCACCCGCAACATCCTCGACACGGACGGCGACATCTGGGCCGTGCCCACAAGCATCGTCGTCTGGCTACTCGGCGCCTGAGGCTGGGCGTCTCCCAAAAAGAGGCCAACGCTCAGACCGGCGTCGCCGCGGCGGCCCTGGCGCGCTTCGCCGCGTACATCGCCCGGTCGGCCTCGACCAGCGCCTGCTCGGCGCTGACCGTCCGCTGGTCGATCATCGCCACGCCGACGCTGCCCGACGGATGCACCACCGTGTCGCCCACGTCGATGCTGCACGCCGCGATCACGCGCGCGAGGCCGTCCGCCACGAGCGCCGTGCCCTGCTCGTCCGCGTGCGGCAGCAGCACCGCGAACTCGTCTCCCCCCAGACGCGCCACCACGTCGGTCTCGCGCAGGCGCCGCGTCAGCGCCGTCGCCACCGCCTTCAGCGCGTCGTCGCCCACGTTGTGACCGTGCACGTCGTTGATCGCCTTGAACGCGTCCAGGTCCACCACCATCACCGCCGCCCGCTCGCCGTAGCGCTGCGCGCGCGCCACCTGCAGCCTCAGGTCGTGTTCGAACAGCCTGCGGTTGCGAAGCCCCGTCAGGTGGTCGTGGTCGGCCAGATGGCGCAGGCGCTCCTCCAGGCGCTTGCGCTCGGAGATGTCCTGCAGCTGCGCGATGAAGTGCAGCGGCGCCCACGCCCCGTCGCGCACCAGCGAGATACACAGGATCGCCGACAGCGTCTCCTGCGCGGCGTTGAAGTAGCGCTTCTCCACCTGATACGCCGGGATCGCGCCCGCCAGCAGCTGCGCGTACTGCGCCGCGTCGTTGTCCACGTCATCCGGATGCGTGATCTCCGCGAAGCGCCTGTCGATCAGCTCCTCGCTCGTGTAGCCAGTGATCTCGCACAGCGCGCGATTGACCAGCGTCCAACGACCCTCCAGGTCCATCAGCCCCGTGCCGATCGGCGCCCGTTCGAACACCTGCTCGAAGTGGCCGTCCGACGGCCTCGCCACACCGTCCGCCGCGCGGCGCGCCGTCACGTCCACGATCACCGCCACGCCGCACGCGACCCCCGACGCTCCTCCCGCGCGCTCCGCCGCGCCGTCCACGCGCAGCGGTCCCACGTCCACCATCAGCGAGCGGCTGTCATCCGCGCTCCAGATCTCCCGCGAGCGCGTCTCGCCCTCCAGCGCCGAGCGAAACAGCGGCTCGATCAACTTCCACAGGCTGCCCTGGAACGCGTCCCCCACGAACGCTCCCTCGCCGCACACCGCCGGATCGCTCGCCGTCCCCCGCTCCAGCGTCTGCCCGGCCGACAGGATCAAGCGAAGCTCGCCGTCGAACACCAGCACCCGCGCCCCCGGCAGCTCGCGCAGAGCCGCCGCCGCGGCATCGTCGGCGCTCACCGCCGCCCCATCTGGGTGGGCACCCGGCTTGATCGACACGCCCCAGATATCGGCTGGGGCTGCGTGTCACTTGACCACTGAGCGGGAAAAATCGGATATCTGGGCGCGGCTGCCGGGCCGCGCAACTCGTTGCACCGGGCATTGCTCGCAGACCCTTGTCTACTGTGAGGCAGTCGTATTTATGGAATTGGTACTCACAGCCGATTTGCCGACGTGAGATGACAGTGCGCTCGAGATCGGGAAAGGATGAGTTGCGGGTCCCCGTGCCGCCGTCCGCCGCGGTGGGGCAGTCCGCGGAGGGTCTGCGCCGTCTCGGCGAGGCGCTGACGGCGCGGGCCGAGGATGTGCTCAGCCTGACCGTTGCGCGAACCGCGGGCCCGGGCCACGATGTCGACGCGCTGGTTCAGGACAGCTTCGAGCGCATCAGCAGGAGCTCCACGATCACGGTAGCCGGGTGGATGGCCGGGGAGAGTCTGGCGGCGGTTCGGGAGGCCGGCCGAGAAACGTGGGAAATCTTCGGCGAGCTGGCGGCCCGTCGCGCGGCGGCGCTGAACGAGGTGATCAGGCGCTGTCTGTTCTGGCGCGACTCGATGGCCGAGGTGCTGCGCGAGAGCGCCGCGCTACTGGACGTCTCGCCCGAGGCGCTCGCGCAAGCCGTGGACATACTGCAGCTGAGCCTCGAGTTCAGCCTCGTGCAGATGGGCGAGTGCTACGAGGCCGAGCGCCAGCGAAATGACGAGGAGCTCACGCGGCGCGGGGAGGAGCTCGCGTTCCTGGCGACACACGACGGGTTGACCGGCCTGCCGAACC
The DNA here is from genome assembly GCA_052148875.1 of Solirubrobacteraceae bacterium. Lineage (GTDB taxonomy): Bacteria > Actinomycetota > Thermoleophilia > Solirubrobacterales > Solirubrobacteraceae > Palsa-744. The sequence goes on along the minus strand of JBKQHH010000099.1, from coordinate 12,794 downwards.
GGACGTTGATCCTGGATCGCATCGAGCAGATGCTCGCGCGCTCGCGTCGCAGCCAAACGCCGGTCGCGGCGCTGTTCGTCGATCTCGACAACTTCAAGAGCATCAACGACACCCTCGGTCACTCAGTCGGCGATGAACTGCTGCAGGCGGTCGCCGCGAGGCTCCAGGGGGTGGTACGCGACATCGACGCGCTGGGGCGCCTCGGCGGGGACGAGTTCGTCGTGATCGCCGAGGAGCTCTCGCTGGCAGCGGGCCCCGAGCTGATCGCCGAGCGCCTGCTCGACGCGCTCGGGCAGCAGTTCAGACTCGGAGCGGACAAGGAGACTCGCGTGACCGTCGCGGCCAGCATCGGCATCGCAGCCGCAGACGGAGCCTCCGCCGACGCAGACGGAGCCTCCGCCGAGGAGCTCCTGCGCGAGGCCGACATCGCCATGTACCGCGCCAAGTGGGACGGCAAGAATCGCTACGCCGTGTTCGAGACCGACATGCAGGACACCATGCAGAACCGCATGGAACTCGAGATGGACCTCCGCGAAGCGCTCGAGAAGGATGAGTTCTTCCTCGCCTACCAGCCCACATTCGACCTCAGCGACATGACGCCCACCGGAGTGGAGGCCCTGATCCGCTGGCGCCACCCGGTGCGCGGCGTCGTTCAACCCAACGACTTCATCCCGCTGCTCGAGGAGACAGGGCTGATCACCCAGGTCGGCGAGTGGGTCCTGCGAGAGGCCTGCTCGCAAGGCGCCATCTGGCGTCAGGCCGGGTATCCGATCGCCATGGCCGTCAACGTCTCCGCACGCCAGCTCGACAGCGACCAGATCCTCGCCGACATAGAACGCGCGCTCGGCGACAGTGGCCTGGACCCAAAGGCGCTGACGATCGAGATCACCGAGACGACGCTCATGCGCAACATCGAGGACACCGCCCGCCGGCTCGCCCAGGTCAAGCAGCTCGGCGTACGCATCGCGATCGACGACTTCGGCACCGGCTACTCATCCCTCGCCCACCTCCAACGCTTCCAGGTCGACGCGCTCAAGATCGACCGGTCCTTCATCACCGGGCTCGAACACAACCAGGAGGGCGAGACGCTCATCCACACCCTCGTGCAGCTCGGCAAGGCCCTCTCGATCGAGACCTTCGCCGAGGGCATCGAGCAACAGCACGAGCTCTCGCTGCTCAGAGACGAGAACTGCGACAGCGGACAGGGCTTCCTGTTCGCCCGCCCCCTCGACGTAGCCGCCACCGAAACGTTCCTCCGAAACTGGGCCGACAACGTCACTCCCGCCTCCGCGCAAGCACCACAGCACACATAGAGACGGCCCTGGTCTCGTTCGAGAGAACCATCCCAGGCGGTGACGTCTCACCGCCGGCTGCGCTGTGCCCTCGGCTCCCGTTTGGTTTGGACGCACCAGAGGAGTAAACTGGACACATGAGTGCCAAGCTCCAGGAACTTGCGGAGAGTCTGCGCGTCAACGAGCGAACCCTGCGGCGGGCATGGGCGCTCGGGATGCTGCGCGGGACTCGTGCAACTCCCCACCGGCTTGAGCTGTCGGTGGAGGAGCGTGTGTATCTGCGGCGCCACTGGCAGACCCTCAGCCAACTTCGCCGCGCGCTGCGCACCGAGCCGAACGTCTCGATGGCCGTCGTGTTCGGCTCGGTCGCTCGCGGCGACGACGACGCGGGATCCGACGTCGATCTGCTCGTGGAGCTGCGCGATCCCGGATTGCGCCAGCGGATCGCGTTGGCCACGCGCCTGCGCAAGCGCACCGGCCTGGCCCTGGAGACGATCGCGCTCGAGGATGCCCTGCGCCGCCCGTCGCTGATGGTCGAGATCCTGCGCGACGGACGAGTGCTCATCGACCGCGACGGACATTGGCCACAGCTCCGCGCACAGGCCAAACGCATCCGCGCCGACGCGGAGCGGGATCGGCAGCTGCTGACCGAGCGCGGTCGCGATGCCGCTAAGAGCTTCGCGCACGCTGCCGGCACACGCACGTGAGCCCGCCGCGTCCGCAAAGAAGCCTGATCCAGCTGCGCGACAGCTACAACGAGACCCTCGACGCGCTCAGGCGGCGCTTCGAGCAGCTCGAAGCGGCCGTCGCCCAGTTTCCCCCCGATCTGGACGAGCAGGCGCTGTCGACGGCGTGGCACTCCGATGATCCGCTCGAGCGCAACCGGGCCGACAACGTCCTGTCCGGCTTCGAGAAGACCTACATGCTGGTGATGGACCTGATCACGCTCAGCGTCAAGCTCGGCAGGCGGCTCGGCGCTCTGGGCGAAGATGAGAAGCTGTCCCCGATCGATGCGCTGCGCGAGCTGCGGATCGTCTCCCAAGATGCTCAAGACGCACTCGATGTGCAGCGCGAGGTGCGCAACGCGAGCCAGCATGTCTACGTCGAGCTCACCGTCTCCGCGCTCCGCGAGGCCGTCAAGCAGCAGCTGGACAGCACGCCTCGCGTCATCCGCAGCATCACCGTGTGGGTGGATTCGTTGCCCGAGGCAGCGGCAGACCAGCGTCAGTAGAGCCTACCTCGCGACCTCCACAGCCGCGAGCGCCTCGCCGTACGGGATGTTGAAGTCGACCCCCACCACGCGGCCGCCCCGAACGGTCCACACCGTCGCGCTCCTGCGCGTGATCTCCGGCTCGCCCGGCGCGGGCTGGCCGGTGCAGCAGTGGAGCACCACCACGCGCTCGCCGTCGTCGATCATGTCCTCGATCTCGTCGTGGTAGCTCGCCCAGTCCTTCAGCCACTCTCGCCACGCGTCGCGCAGGCCCTCCAGGCCCGAGTACGTCACCGGCGCCTGCCCCGGCAATCGCATCGTGCCCCGGACGGACGGGTCGAACACGTCCGCAAGCCGGTCGCGCCACCAGTCGGTCGTCTCGTCGTCGTTGACCGCCGGCGCCAGATCGAAGCCCGAGCCGGGATGCATCGAGCGCACCAGCTCGACGTTCTCAGCCGACAACGCGCCGCCCCCGGAAGCTCATCACGCCTAGGATGCCCGCCGCGACGGACGGACCCGCCGGCGCCGCGCGTGCCCGCTCGCCGATCCCGGTAGGCTGACTCTCGGTGTCCACGCGCCACCACAGCACGCGCCGTCCACACACCGCCCGCCCCCGCGCGCTCGCGCCGCGCGCGCTGCTCACGCTCGCGCTCGCCATCGCCGCGAGCGCCCTCGCGTGCGCCGCCGGCAGCGCCGACGCCGCCGTCGCCCCCGGCGCGAGCACCGGCGGGAGCTCCAGCGTGACCTTCTCCTCCGCCATCGTCTTCGGCTCGGTCAACCCGCACGGGCAGGCCACCGACTACGTCTTCCAGTACGGCACCACCCGCGGCTACGGCTCGCAGACCCCGCTCGCCCCCGCCGGCGGCGCCAGCGCCTCGCTCGAGGTCAGCCAGACGCTCACCGGCCTGCAGCCGCTCACCAAATACCACTACCGCATACTCGCCACCAGCCCCGGCGGCGCCGCCGCCGGCGGCGACCGCACCTTCACCACCGGCCCCGTGCCGCTGTCGCTCGCGATCGCCGGCGTGCCCAACCCCGTCGTCTTCGGCAACCCGTTCCTCGTCGAGGGCACGCTCTCCGGCACCGGCGCCGCCGACCACGCGATCGCGCTGCAGGCCAACCCGTTCCCCTACCTCGCGGGCTTTCAGACCGTCGGCAACCCCGAGCTCACCAACGCCTCCGGGGGCTTCTCCTTCCCGTACCTCGGGCTGCTCGCCAACGCCCAGCTGCGCGTCGTCACCGTCGGCAAACCCGAAGTCTCCAGCCCCGTGCTCGTCGAGGACGTCGCCGTGCGCGTCAGCTTCCACGCGCGCGCCACGCGCCGTCGCGGCTACGCCCGCCTGTACGGCACCGTCGCCCCCGCCGAGGTCGGCGCGCTCGTCGGCTTCCAGCTGCTCGCGCCCGGCCGGTCCGTCAACGAGGGCGGCACCGTCGTCAAGGCCCTCACCGCCGGCGTCTCCAGCTTCAGCCGCGTCGTGCGCGTGCGGCGCGGCCTGTACCGCGCGCTCGTCAAGATCTCCGACGGCGCGCACGTCTCCGCCTACAGCGCCCCCGTGCTGATCCGCTGAGCGCCGGCGGATAATCGGTCGATGCGTGCGTGGGCCGCACGAGCGGCCGAGCGGATCGTGCCCGAGGAGAACCCCTCCGGGGTCGTCTACGGGATCCTCGTCGTCGGCGCGCTGCTCGCCGCCGAGAGCGGGCGCCACGAGAGCCACCTCGACACCGTCGCCTCGACCGCGCTCGCCACCGCGCTCTACTGGCTCGCCCACGCCTACGCCGAGCTCCTCGGACGCCGCCTGGCCCAGCACGAGCGCCTCACCGCCCGCGCGCTCGCCCGCGCGCTCGGCCACGACTGGGCGATCATGCGCGGCGCCGCGCTGCCGCTGGCCGTGCTCGCGATCGGATGGGCCGCCGGCGCCGCGCTGCAGACGTCCGTCACCGCCGCGCTGTGGAGCGCCGTCGCGAGCCTCGTCGCATTCGAGCTGCTCGCCGGCGTGCGCTCCCGCGCCACCCCCCGCGAGCTCGCGCTCGAGGGCTGCGTCGGCGCCGCCATGGGGATCGCGATCCTCGCTCTGAAGATCATCCTGCACTGACCCGAAGATCGCCTCGCGCTGATCGTCCGAAAGGCTCGATCGGCGACCTGTCGTTTCCCTGTAGACAAAAAATTACTGACATGAGATGATTCACCGGCCAGACACATGACAGCAGTCGGCTGGTTCGAAAGGTCGCTGAGGGGAGGTCTTATGGCATCAGGACGTAGAACGTCGTCCCGCGCGCGCGACGCGCGTACGAGCGGGGGCGCCGGCGCGAGCCCGACCGACGGCTCGGCGCGCACCGCCACCACGCAAATCGCCCCCATGTACAAGCGCCTGCCGCACGGGCCCCACCGCCTCGAGCGCAACGAGGTCGTCCTGCATCAGCGCGCCCGCATCCACGGGGCGATGGTCGAGGCCGTCGCCAACAACGGCTACGAGGGGACCAGCGTCAAGCAGGTGATCGGCCTCGCGGCCGTCTCGCGCCGCTCCTTCTACGAGCAGTTCGCCAACAAGGAAGAGTGCTTCCTCGCCACCTTCGACCTGGTCGTCCGGCGCGAGCTCAAGCAGGTCAGGAACGCCTACCTCGGCACCGACGGCTCGCTGGAGGAGCGCGCGCGCGCGGTCTTCGCGAGGTTCGCCGACACGGCCGTCGACGATCGCAACGCAACCGTGCTCGTCGTGCTCGAGGCGCAGCGGGTCGGCCCCGCCGGCGTGCTGCGCGTGCGCAGGGCGGCCGGCATCTGCGAACACCTGCTCGCGCGCGCCTTCGTCGAATCGCCGGGGGCGACGGCGCTGCCGATGCCGATCGTCAGGGCCATCGCCGGCGGCCTGCACGGGATCGCATCGGCGTTCCTGCGCGAGGAGGAGCACACCCACTCGAGCGTCGACCTCGCCGAGGAGATGCTCTCCTGGACGCTGCTCTTCCAGACGCCCGCCGCCGAGCGCACGAGCGAGCGCATGGCCGCCGGGCTGGCCGCGCGCGTGCGCGAGATCTCATCCGCCCACGGCCACAGGCTGGGCGGCGCCGAAGCTCCCGGCCGCGACGAGCGCACACGCCTGCTCCAGGCCGTCCTGCGACTCGTAACGCGCGAGGACTACCGCACGTTGAGCGCGCCCCAGATCGCCGACGAGGCCAACGTCTCCATCGACACCTGCTGCGAGCTGTTCGCGGACAAGGACGAGTGCTTCCTCGCCGCCCTCGACATGATCGGCGACGAGCTGCTCGCGATCGCCGCCGATCCCCTGCTCGTCTCCGACGACTGGCCGCAGGCCGTCCGCCGGGTGCTCGCCAGGCTCATGCGCTACCTCGCCGACCGTCCCCTCCAAGCCCGCACGCTCGCCCAGGAGGCGTTCTTCGCCGGCGACGAAGCGCTCGAGCACGCCGTCGACCTCTTCCACAGCATCGCCACGCTGCTCACCGAGGGAGCCCCCACCGACGCGCACGGCAGCCTCACCACCGAGGCCGTCGCCGGCGCGATCTGGCACACCATCCGCTGCCAGGTGACCGGCGGGCGGATCGAACTGCTCGCCGCCCTCTCCGACCACCTCGCCTACGTCGTGCTCGCGCCCTTCGTCGGCGCCGACGCCGCCGTCGAGATCGTCTTCGACGAGCGCCAGCCCGTCGCCAGCGCTAGCCGCGACGCCTGCGAGACAGACGCTCTGCGAAGTACGTGAGCACGATCCCCACCAGCAGCGAGATCGCGATCACGATGATCAGCGGCGCGTGGCCCGACCCGAGGATCCAGTCGACCCGCACCTGGTTCAGGTTCAGCAGCGCGAACGCGATGAACAGCCCCGCCAGCACCACCATCCCGCCGGCGCGCGCCAGCTCGCCCCTGCCGGCGCCCGCGCCCACGCCGCCAGCCCTCTTCTTCGGCTGATCGGCCCGGCCCGGCTTCTGTGCTGAGGGAGCGGCCATCGCGTCTCTGCGTTGATCGTACCGGCTGGGCCGAGCGCCGGGGAATCGCCGGGGAATGTGTCGCCTCGGATCAGGTGTATAACTATCGTTATACCGGCATCTGCGGCGGAGGAAGTCTTGCGACGGGGGAGGCGCCGGGCGCGCGGCGAATACCATGGGTGTGATGAAGCGGCACCTCATCGGAGCCCTGGCGGCGCTCGCCCTCGGCGCGAGCGCCGGCGCCGCGCTCGGCGGCTGCGGCGGCTCGCAGACCAAGACCGTGACCGTCGCGAGCACGCCCGCCGTCACGCACAGCACCCCCACGACCACCGCAGCGAGCACCACCGCCACCACCGCGAGCACGGCCACGAGCACCGGCCCCGCCCCCACCAGCACCGCCGGCGGCACCGCCGCGCCGGGCGCCACCCACACCGCGTCCGAGCCCGAATTCGCCCAGCAGGAAGCCCACGCCGAAGGGCTCACCGGCGCGGTCGCCGCGCTCACGGCCAGGGGCTACACGCCCAACGAAACCTCTCAATATCACCCCAACCAAACGCTGCGCGTGCTCGTCGGCACCAGGACCGGCTCCAGCGACGGCTACGACCAGCAGGCGTTCTTCTTCGTCGCCGGCCGCTACATCGGCACCGACACCAAGGAACCGAGCGCCACCGTCGACGTCATCGCCCAGAGCGACACCGAAGTCACGCTCAGCTATCCGCTGTATCGCAAAGGCGATCCCCTGTCGAACCCCAGCGGCGGCCACGCGACCGTCCACTTCCAGCTCGACAACGGCAAGCTGACCGCGCTCGACCCGATCCCGCCGGCCAACTCGGCGACCGGGACCAGCCGCTACTAGGCAGAGCCCGGCCGGGCCCCCGCCAGCGGCTCGATCCAGCACCGGCCGGCGGGCCGATCCGGCGTCGGCCAGCGGGTCGATCCCGGCACTGCGACGCTCAAGCCGGGGGCGCATTTCGCCGATCGCACCCGCATGGATTCCGAGCCCGCGCCGACAGGGGCGCAAGAAGACGGCGAGCGGCACATCTCCTGCTCGATGAGCATCGTCGCGCTGAAGCTCGTCCGCGCCGCGGGCGGCGACGCGGCCGTCGCGGAGCTGCTCGCGCAGGCGGCCAGCGGGCGCGAGGCCGCCTACCTCGAGACCCTCGACAACTGGATCTCCCAGGACGAGGCGACCGCGCTGCTCGAGGCCGGCGTGCGGGTCACCGGCGACCCGGCGTTCGCACGGCGGGTGGGCGAGGAGATGGTGGGCCAGCACGCGGGCAAGCAGGTCGCCACGCTGCTGCGCTCGCTGGGCTCGGTCGAGGCGGTTCTGCAGGCGGTCGCGCAGACGGCGGCCAAGCTCAGCGCCGCCACCGAGATGGAGGCGATCGAGGTCGGTCCCGGGCGCGCCGTGGTCAGAGCGGCTGCGCGTGAGGGCTTCACCCGCCTTCCCGTGAACTGCGACTGGACCACCGGGCTGCTCGCCGGCACCCCGATCATCTTCGGGCTGCCCGTGGGGCGGGTGCACGAGAGCGAATGCCAGGCGCGCGGCGACGCCCGGTGCCTGTACACGGTCACGTGGGACGCCGAGCAGGCCGCGGTCGCCGCCGACCCCCAGCAGCGCGTCACCGCGCTCGAGGCCCAGCTGCTGGCCATGTCCGAGCGGCTGCACAGCGTCTACGCGATCGCCGGCGACCTGGTCTCGACCGAGGACGTCGAGACGGTGCTGCGCCGCGTCGTCGAGCGCGCGGCCGACGCCGTGCGCGCTCCCGGCCACATTCTCGCCGTACGCCCCGATGCGGGCGCCGAGCTGCAGGTCTACAGCCGCGGCATCAACAGCGAGCAGGCGCACGCGCTCGCGCGCGCGACGCTCGCGGGCGATTCGTCGCTCGGCGAGTCGACGCTCGTCGCCGACGTGGTCTCCAGCCGGCGCGCCTACGGCCAGCTGATCGCCTGCTATCCGAACGCCGTCGAGTTCCTCCCCCAGGACCGGGAGATGCTCGGCCTGTACGCCCAGCACGCCGCCGCCGTGCTCGACATGACGCTCGCGTTGCAGGAGTCCGCGCACCGCAACGAACAGGTCAGCGCGCTGCTCGCGCTCTCCCACGCGCTCGCCAAGGCCGGCACCAGCCTCGAGGTCGCCGAGCGCCTCGCGGCGGCCGCCCCGGACGTGGTGGACTGCGACCGCATGGCCGTGTGGCTGTGGAACGAACACGAGCGCTGCCTGCGCACCCTCGCGGCGTGGGGACGCACGCCACAGCAGGCGGCGAGCCTGCCGGAGGTGACGATCGCGCCGGACGACACGCCGCACCTGCGGCGCATGCTCGCCGAGCCCGAACCGCACTTCTTCGAAACGGGAACCGACGATCCGTTCATCGGGCAGCTGATGCAGACGCTCGACGTGGTCGCGCTGACCGTCGTGCCGATCGTCGCCCGGGACATGTTCCTGGGGATCCTCACCGTGTCCGTGACCGAGCGCCCGGAGCGCCTGCGCCCCGACAGCGACCTGCTCGCGCGCCTGACCGGCGTCGCGGCGCTCGCCGCGCCGGCGATCCAGAACGGCCAGCTGGTCGACCAGCTGCGCCACAAGGCCAGCCACGACGGGCTGACCGGGCTGCTGAACAGGGTCGGCTTCAGGCAGCGGATCGACCGCGCCCTCGCCACGGTGGGCACCGGCGAGGGGCGGGTGGGCCTGCTGTTCGTCGACCTCAACCGCTTCAAGCAGGTCAACGACCTCCACGGCCACGAGGCCGGCGACGAGCTGATCCGCCAGGCGGGCGCGCGCCTGAGCGCGATCTGCCGCGAAGAAGACGACGTCGCCCGGCTCGGGGGCGACGAGTTCGCGATCATCCTCGCGGAGGTCGACCGCGACGAGCAGGTGCGCGCCGCCGAACGGCGCGTGCGCGACGCGTTCGACCAGCCGTTCGTCGTCGGCGGCCTCACGCTCGCGGTCGGCGCGAGCGTCGGCGGAGGGGTCTGGCCCGACGACGGCCACACCGTCAAGGAGCTCGTCCGGCACGCCGACGCGGCGATGTACGAGGACAAGGCCCACAGCCGGCGCGCGTCAGGCCCTATCTTGGTGCACACAACTGCACACGCGAGAAAGGGCTTGCACCGATGAGCGTAAAGATCGAAGGCCGGGCCGAGGAGCTGCTGAAGGCCAAGAACTTCTGCCACGTGGCGACACTGCGCGCCGACGGCTCCGTGCACGGAGTCCCCGTGTGGGTGGACGTCCAGGACGGCCGCCCCGTCGTCAACAGCGCCGAGGGACGCAGCTGGGTGCGCAACCTCGAACGCGACCCGCGGGTCACGCTGACGGTGCAGAACGCCGAGAACCCCTACGAGTACGTCGAGGTGCGCGGACGCGTCGCCGAGCGCACGCACGAGGGCGCCGACGCGCACATCGACGCGATGGCCAAGAAGTACATGGGCGCCGACGAGTACCCGCTGCGCCAGCCCGGAGAACAGCGCGTGATCATCCGCGTCGAGCCCGAGCACGTGCACGCATTCGGGGCCTGACCGCACCGCACCTGTCGTGGTATAGTGTCTGACATCCGTCAGACATAAGGAGGTTCATGATGGCTGCGATCACAGTGCGCAAGCTCAGCCGCGATACGGCAAGCGTTATAGACACCTTGGAGGCGACCGGCGAGCCGGTGCTCGTTGTGCGCAAGGGCAAGCCCGTGGCGGCATTGACTGCGATCGATGCCGAGCGCGTAGAGGACATCGCCCTCTCGACCGCCCCTGAGTTCGTGAACATCTTGGCGAAGGCCGACCAGGCAGCGGACACAGGCGAGACGAAGACGCTGGCCGAGATCTTCCCTGAGGAGGCAGCAGAGCAGAGCGAATCCCGGAGAGCACCGACCGTTGGCGAGAGCTCCGAGCAGGCATTCGCGCTCCGGGGCATGGACACCGATCTCGTGGACCTGCTGACTCGCGAGCTGGTCGCGCGCATGCCGCTTGGTCACGTGCTGCTCCATGAGTCCGATGTCCGGATCACGCCCGAGCGATCTCAGCGCATCCACGATCTGTCAATGAGCCTCGTTCGCACGCTAGTTGCCGAGAACCTCGGTTTTACGCTTCAGCGCTTTGACATCATGAGCGAGAACATCCTCGACGCCAGCCGGGTTGGCGATCAGGTCCACGTTGACCGCTATGAGAGCATGCTTCGTACAGTCGCGGAGGCTGGACAGCTCTCAACACGACAGCCCAAGGGCTAGGTCGTCGTCTCAGCCTGCGCTGGGAGCCGTGGGCGCCGTCGCCGGCGGGCCGCCTGACAGGCTCGCCATCTTGTCCGCCTCCGCCCGCTCGCGATCAGCGCGCTCCGCGGCCAGCAAGCGGGCGGCGCTCACGAGCGCGGCGACCAGAGCACCGAGTCCCCCACCGACTGTGACGCCCATGAGTGGACCGTAGAGCCATATCGGGAGGCTGGGACTCAATGCCATGACAGCCGCAACCTCTGCGAGCGCAACGAACCCAAGCGTAGCCGTCGCGAAGCCAATGCCCACCATGTAGAAACGGGCGCCGAGCGCGTAGCCGACGAACAGGGTCGCGATCACCTGGGCGGAGGTGCCGAAGAAAACTGAGAACCACTGGTGCCCTTCCAACGACCTCCGGCCGGGCGCGACCGCCCAGCCGACCGCAAGCCCAGCCCCAAAGACGATCAGCGGACTGGCCATGACCCATCTCTTCTTCAAGACGCCCGAGGCCGACGTCCAAAAGCCCTTGCCGAGGAGACGCCTGCCGCTCACTCCTCCCCCTCATCGCAATCCTCGGCCCCTTCGATCATGCGGCACACAGCCTCGTCGAGCTTCTTTGCCGGCACCACGTGGCCGACGAGCAATCGTGGCCCGAGACTGCCGTGTCTCGCGAGCTCCTCGGCTGATCGAACGCGCACGATGGCGTCAAAAGCATCGTTGATCCGCACGCGCCACCACGGCGGGGCGTGCTGGATGGGTAGCTTCCTGAAGTGGTCGTCCACGGACCGCGTGTCGAGCAGCGTCCTCAGTTCATACTCGAGAATCCGGGCGACCCCCCAGCCGAGGCTCTTCAGCTCCGCTGCAGCGGGAGAACTGTAGTCGACGAACACTTGGCGAAGCCTACATGGTCAGAAATCTGGATCGGTTCGCGAATATGGGTTGCCCGCCACACCCCGCTCACGCGCGCCCGAGCAGCCGTCGCCACAGCGACGGCCCGCGCGGCTGCGTGCGCAGCCACTCGTCCCTGAGCACCAGCTGACCGCGCTTGCGGGCGGCGAGCACGCAGTCGGTGTGCGCGTGGCGGCGCCGGCGGGTGTCGCCTTCGGGCGCGATCAGCATATGCTCGCTGAGAGCGGGCAGAGAATGACCACAGATCGGACAGCGATACGTCGCCGGCTTGCGATTCGCAGCGCGGCGCACCGTCCACCATGGGGCGCGCGGAAGGCTGGGCACGGCTCCATTGTGGCGCCGCTCGCCGCCACCGTCGCAGCGACCGTCGCCGTCGGGGTGGGCGTCGCCCTCGCGCGCTCCGAGCGCGAGCGCCGGCGTGCGCGCCAGCGCGAGCTCGAACGCCGGCTCGAGCGCCGGCTCGAGCTCGCACCCGGCGAGCGACTCGCGCACGGCCTGCGCCGCATGGCGCTCGGCCAGGTCGACCTCACGCTCGAACTGCTCGCCGGCGCCGGCGACGGCGATGGCGCACGCAGCGCACGCCCGCCCGACGAGACGGCGGTGCACGAGACGCGCAAGGCGCTCAAGCGCCTGCGCGCCCTGCTGAGGCTGCTCGAGGGCGAGCTCGGAGCGAAGACGTTCGCGCGCGAGAACGCCGCGCTGCGCGACGTCGCCCGCAGCCTGTCCGGCGCGCGCGACGCGGCCGTCATGCTGGGCACGCTCGACGCGCTGATCGAACGCCACCCGCGCGCGCTCGGACGCCGCCGCGGGGTGCTCGAGCTGCGCCGGCGCCTGCGCGCCGAGCACGCGCGCGTGGAGCGGCTGACGCTCGCCGACCCCGCCGTGCGCGCCGACGTGCTCGGCGAGCTGCACGCGTTCCGCTGGCGCGTCGCCGCGTGGAGCCTGTCCGACCGCGACGGCATCCAGCTGATCGAAGCCGACCTCGAGCGGCTGTACCGGCAGGGGCGCAGGCGCCACCTGCGCGTCGTGCGCCGCAGGGGCGACCGCATGCTCACGATGCACGAATGGCGCAAACGCGTCAAGGATCTGCGCTACGCCGCCGAAATGCTCGAGCGCGGCGGCACCACCGGCTCGGGCGGCTCCAACGGCTCGGGCGGCTCGGGCGGGCGCCTGCGCCGGCTGGCCCGCCGCGCGGACGAGCTCGGGGAACTGCTCGGCGAGGAGCACGACCTGGCGGTCCTCGCCGAGCGCCTG
>JBKQHH010000098.1:0-13799 GCA_052148875.1 Solirubrobacteraceae bacterium | reverse complement strand
TCGGGTCCAAAAGCGCTTTGAGATACCGCGCGAGCAGGTCAACACGCTCAAGGAGCGCGCGATGCATCCGTTCCGGCGCAACATCAGCGACACGCTGCACGCCCTGCGCGACGTCTCCTTCGCGGTCGAGCCCGGTGAGTTCTTCGGCATCGTCGGACGCAACGGCTCGGGCAAGTCGACGTTGCTGAAGTGCCTCGCGGGGATTTACGGCGTCGACAGCGGCGGCATCTACATCAACGGGCGCATGTCGACGTTCATCGAGCTCGGCGTCGGCTTCAACCCCGACCTGCCCGCGCGCGACAACGCGATGCTGAACGCCACCATGCTCGGGCTCAGCCCGCGCGAGGCCCGCCGTCGCTTCGACAGCGTCATCGACTTCGCCGAGCTGGGCGAGTTCGTCGACCTGAAGATCAAGAACTACTCCTCGGGGATGCTCGTGCGCCTCGCCTTCTCCGTGATGATTCACGTCGACGCGGAGATCCTTCTCATAGACGAGGTCCTCGCCGTCGGCGATGCCTCTTTCCAACAGAAGTGCTACGACGAGTTCGAGCGCATCCGCGCGAGCGGCGCCACGGTTCTGCTCGTGACCCACGACATGGGCGCCGTCCAGCGCTTCTGCGACCGTGCCCTGCTGCTCGAGCACGGTCGCACCGTGGAGCTCGGCGGTCCCGAGCGCATCGGCAACCGCTACCTGGAGCTCAACTTCTCAGAGCACGCCCGCCAGCTGGAGGTAGCAGCGGCCGAGGCGGAGAATGAGAACGGAGGAACGTCCGATGCGGCTGCCGCGGAGGAGAGCGTGATCGCGCCCGTGGCGGTGAGCGATCGAGGGGCCGACGCGGCTGCTCAGCGCTACGGGGACGGCCGGGCAGAGATCCTGGAGGCGTGGTTCGAGGACGAGCACGGAGAGCGCGCCGAAACCCTGCGGACAGGACGGCCCTGCGCATTTGCCGCGCGCGTGCGCTTCCGCGATGACGTCGACGACCCGCTGTTCGGCGTCGTGCTGCAGAACAGCCGGCGCATCAACGTGCTGGGCGCGACCAACCAATGGACCGACGAGCACACCGGACTGCATCGCGCCGGCGATCAACTGACCTTCCGCATCAGCTTCGAGAACCTGCTTGCGCCCGAGCGCTATCACGCAACCCCCGCGGTTGCTCACCGCGGCACCGGGGCCGCCTGGATCGACCGACGCGAGCGGTTTGCGAGCGTGGTGGTGACGGGCACGATCGCCACTGACGCCGCCGTGCTTCTCCCCTTTCGGTTCACCGTCGATCGTGAAACCCCGATCGCCGTCGCGCGGGAGAGCTGAATGGCGTCCGGTAGGCACACACTTCCCCCCGCGACCCTCCCAACGCCGGTCTCGCTGCCGCTCGACGCGACGATCCGTGAGCTGTGGCTCGCCCGGACGCGTCAGCACTTCGAGGACTCCTATGCCGGTGTCAGGATGCTCCAGTTCCCCGAGGATCTCAGGGTATTCGAGCACCTGCTCTGGATCTCGCGCCCCAACGTCGTGATCGAGATCGGCGTGCAGTTCGGCGGCTCGACTCTGTGGTTCCGCGACCGGCTGCGCGCGTTGCGCCAGTACGGGCTGGAGGAGGATGTACGGGTCATCGCCATCGACATCGACGTCTCCGCGGCGGCAGATGCGCTGGCAGCCGCCGACCCGCTCTACGCCGAGACGATCACGCTGCTCGAGGGGGACGTTACAGATCCGCGGCTGCCAGACCGCGTCGCCGAGCTCATCGCGAGCGGCGACCGATGCATGGTCGTCGAGGACTCCGCCCACACCTACCGCACGACCCGCGCCGCGCTCGACGGCTTCGCTCGCTTCGTCTCGCCGGGCGGCTTCCTGGTGGTCGAGGACGGGTGCGTGGACATCGAGCCGATGCGAGCGGACCCAGACTGGCCGAGAGGGGTGCTGCCAGCGGTCGAGGACTGGCTCGCCAGCGCCGCGGGCCGCGACTTCCACGTACGGCGGGATCTCGAGATCTACGGCATTTCCTGCCATCCACAGGGGTTCCTGCAGAGGGCGGTGCGATGAACGTCATCGACCCGCCGCCGACTCGGCTCACCGAGGGTCGCCTGCCCGGCTCCGCGTCGGCGACGACGTTGGAGGGTCTCGGACGCCCGATCAAGGGACCGTCGGCGCTCGGGTCGGATCCGAGGCGACTGTGGCACCTGACGTGGGTGCTCGCCAAGACGGAGTTCAAGCTCGCGTTCTTCGGCTCGGCCCTCGGCTACCTGTGGCAGCTGATGCGCCCGCTGCTGCTGTTCGGGGTCATCTATCTCGTGGTCAGCCGCTCCAAACTCGCCGCCGGGAGCAGCGAGCCGTTTTTCGGAACCTCGCTGCTGTTGGGCGTCGTGCTGTTCAACTTCTTCGCCGAATCGGCGTCCGGGGGCGTCAGCTGCCTCGTGGACCGCGAGAACCTCGTGCGCAAGATCGAGTTCCCGCGACTGGCGGTGCCGCTCTCGATCGTGCTCAACGCGCTGTTGAACCTCTCGCTCAACCTCATCCCCGTTGTCATCTTCCTGCTCGTCGCCGGCGGCTCGCCGCAGTGGAGCTGGCTCGAGCTGCCGCTGCTCGTGGTCGTCCTGGCCCTGTTCACCACCGGCCTGGGGATGATCCTGTCGGTTTCCTACGTGCGCTACCGCGACATTCGGCCGATCTGGGAAGTGCTGCAGCAGATGACCTTCTACGCGTCGGGGATCTTCATCCCGATTCTTACGCTCGGATCGCTCAAGCTGCTCGGGCTGCGCATCGACCTGGGCCACGTGCTGATGGCCAACCCGTTCGCCGCGATCCTCGAGCAGGCGCGACACGTGTTCGTCAGCCACAGCTATCCCACGGCGGCTAGCGCGATCGGCGGGTACGGCCTTCTGATGATCCCGATCGCGATCAGCGTGGCGGCTCTCGTCGGCGGCTTCCTGCTGTTCGACCGCGAAGCTCCGCGGGTGGCCGAGCAGCTGTGACGGCCGCGCCCGTCGAGGGCACCGCGCCGGCGTCGGCGTCGGCGTCGGCGTCGGGCGCGGGCGATGCTCTCCCCGCCTCCGAGCGACCCCTGCGCATCGCATTCGTCGGGCAGAGCGTCTATTTCCGCCAGTGCGCCCTCGAGCGGGCGACGTCGGGGCTCGACCCTGTGTTCATCGACTTCCGCGCGGCTGCGCCCCCGGAGCCGCTGCTTGCGCGCCTGCGGGAGCTGGACCCCGACGTGGTGCTCGTCTTCCGACCCGAGATCGTGCCGCCCGGCCTGTTCGACTCGCTGCGCGCCATCACGATCGGCTACCTGACCGAGCCGCTGCCGCGCGCCAGCGGCAGCGATCACCCCGACCTGCGCGCACGCATGTGGTGGCTCGAACAGGTCGACGCCGGCAACTTCGATCGCATCGTCTCGTTCGACCCGCTCATCGCCGAGACCGCCGCGAGCGTACTGCCGGTGTGGAGATCCCTGCCGATCCCCGTAGCGGACAGCCTGTTCATGGACGTGCGGGAGCGCGCGCGGCCGCCGCGGCTGCTGTTCGTGGGACGCTCGACCGAGCATCGCGAGCGGATGCTCGCGCCGGTCAAGCGCGCGCACCAGATCGTGCACATCGGCCATGGGCTCTTCGGCGAGCAGCTGGTCCGCTTCCTACGCCGGGCGGACGTCCAGCTCAACCTGCACAACAACCCCTACCCGTCGTTCGAGAACCGTGTCTGCATCGCCCTGGCCGCGGGCAACCTCGTGATCTCCGAGCCGCTCAGCCCGCGCCACGAGCTGCGGTCGGGGATCGACTATCTCGAGGCGAGCACGCCGGAGCAGCTCCTGGAGCTGGTCGACGAGCTCGCGCGCGAGCCGCTTGCCTACGCGGAGGTACAGGTCGCCGGGCGCGCTCAAGCGGAGCGCTTTCGCGCCTCACGGGTCTATCCGGAGCTGATACGCGATGCGCGGAACGACGTGGCGAGCAGGGGGAGCGAGCGGCGCCGCTAGATGGTCGAGTTCGCGGTCGTGTGGCTTGCTCTGGGGGTGCGGAGGGTCGAATGGGCCGCGGACGCAGGGCGAAGCCCTTGCTGGTGGCAAGGGCGAGCTCGAGGACAAAGGCCCGCGAAGGCCATACGTGCCATCCAGAGCCGCAGGACCGTGGAATCAACCATCCAGGCCCCTATGCGAACTCGCCCTTGCGGGGGGTCGCCCATATGGACATCTGGTGGCACACGTTGAACAGAACCTGACGAGCCTGCTCGAACGGCAGCAGCTTGCGGAACTCCTCGGGCAGGGTGTTCCACACATCGCTTGGCGAGTAATCCTCCCGGACGATGCGAAAGAGACGCTGGAAGTGGAGGTTGTCGTGGAAGAACTGCTCGGTGAGGAAGATGTGGTGGCCGGGAAACATCCCCTGAGCGGAGTTGGCGTAGGGCACCACGAAGAAGAACGTCCCACCCGGCGCCAGCACTCTGAACACCTGCTCGAACACGTGGTCGAGATCCGAGTGCTCGAGGAAGTGGGAGCTGCGAACCTCGCTGCAGGAGTCCGCGTCGAACGGGAGCGGAGCACTGTTCAGATCGAGGAACACGTCCGGTGCCCGCTCCTCGGTGGGGACCTGCACCCCGGCCCCCGTCAGGTCGTCCAGGCCGATGAACCCGTCGGGCTTGACGTACCCGCATCCCAGGTCGAGTTTGAGCGCCCCATCCTCACCGGCGTGCGCCTCGATCAACCCCTCGAGCGATCGCCACCGCGGGTGCAGCGTGTATGTCACAGGGCCGCCCCGAATGCGCCGACGTCCAGCAGCAGATCGTGGGCGAGACGGCTGAACAGGCGCGAGGCGCGATACTGCTCGGCCTTCAGGCGTCCACGTACGCGGATACGCCGGTGCATCTCGGGAAAGCGCCGGAGTCGGTCCAGAACCCAGACGAGGCCGTGCGGCGAGTCGAGCGGGAGGTAGTCGATGTTGCGCTCCAGCCCGTGTGCGGGTGAGAGGTGCTCGCTCAGCAGCAGGTGCCCGGCCGCCAGGTGCATGCCCACCTGGTGACCGAAACCGCCGCCGGGCTCGCGGGCCACGTATACCCCGACGTCGCATTCTCCCAGCAGCTCCGCGAGCGACGCTCCGTGCACGCCGTGGATCACCTGCAGAAGGTCGTGGTGGTGCTTGGCAGGCATGAGCATCGCCTCGCGATGCTCGCTCGAGCGTCCGATCGACATCGCGCGCGGCGCGCGGTGCAGCGGGCGCACCTCGGCGTAGAGCGCGTCGCTCACCGGCGGCGGGACGGCGCGCCAGATCCGACGGGCGCCGAGGTGCTCGCCGGTCAGGGCGGGATCGAACGACACGAGCCTGTCCAGACCCTCCACCGCGCGCGCGGCCGGGCCCTCCGGCACGCCCGCCACGAGCACGCCCAGGGTGACGCCCGGCAGTGCCCGCAGAGCCTCGACGCGGACGGACGGTGGATCGAAGATCACGCTCACATGGGGCCGGAAGTCGTTCAGGGCATCCGACGTGCGCGCGCCGTCGCCTGCGCCGCTCATCGCAAAGCGCGCCGGCGTCAACCCATGCGACGGCGCCGGGGGACAACAGCCGTCGAGCCATACCGGTGCGCCCACAAACGCGACACGGAGAGGTTCTCCGACGGGCCGCGGTGGCCTGGCGCGGGCGACGGCTGGGCTGGTCATCGGCACCGGTACGATAGCGACACCCTGCGAGGGGCCACCCGCGCATGTCCGACTGGCAAGAGCGAATCACGCACGAGACGGCGCCGGCGATCCGGGCCGAGCACGAGCTGCGCTATCGCATGGCCGGGCCGCTGATCCTCGGCGGCGGGCCGTGGGTGGACCTGGGCTGCGGCAACGGCGTCGCGGCTGCCGCAGCGCTCGGCGACGCCAGGCCAGCGAACGCGGTGCTCGTGGACATCGAAGCGCCGGCGGTCGCGCTGGCCGCGCACGAGCTGGGCATGCCCGAGGCGGTCCAGCTCGACTGCGACCTCACCGATCCCGTCGATCTGCAGCGGATCGACGAGGCGCTGCGCCACTTCGAGGGCGACCCGGTGGTGACCTGCTTCGAGGTCGTCGAGCACCTGAGCACCTTCCTCCCATTGCTGGAGTGGATGGGGACGCTTGCGCGCGAGCGCGGCGCCACGTTTGTCATCAGCGTGCCCAACGACGCTTTCTGGTCGATCCAGAACCCCCACCACCTGACAGCGTGGAGCGAGGGAGCGTTCGAGGAGCTGCGTCGCCTGCTGCCCGCCGAGCACACGCTGCTGCGCCAGGTCGCGATCGCCGGCTCGGCGCTGGTGGAGTGGGACGTCCAGCCTGTCCAGCACGAGCTCGGGGCCAGGGCCGGGGGAGAGGGGACGGTGGCCTCGCATTTCATCGCGGCATTCGGCCCCCGGCACGGCGATCTCTGGCGTGGCGCATTGGCGACCCAGACGGACATGCTCGAGCAGCGGCGGTGGGAGCGCGAACGTGAGAGCAACGTCCTGCTGGCCGAGCAGATGGCGCGGGAGCAGAAGGCGGCGATCGAGGCTCAGGAGCGGATCATCGTCGAGCAGCGCGAGGAGCTGCGTGGACACACCGCCACCTTCGACGAGTGGCGCGCCTACATCCACGAGCTCGAGCGGGAGCTGGGACGCCCGCTGGCAGGGACGGCGGAGGCCATACAGAGGCAGACAGGCGCCGCCGCTGACCTGCAGGACTCCTCACACTCCACAGAGCCGGTCGAGCCGCCGGCGTGAAGGTCGCCTTCCTCGTCAACGACCTCCAGCTCTCCGGCGGAGTGGGCGTGGTCGTCGAGCACGCGCGCCAGCTCAGCAGGATCGAAGGCTGGGATGTCACGCTCGTCCTGGTGCGCGAGCAGGAGGGGCCGAGCTGGCATGGCTACGAGCACCTGCCCCATCTGCACGTGCGCACGCGCGAGGACGCGCTGTCCGACCGCTACGACGTCGCCGTGGCCACATGGTGGGAGACGACGTTCACGCTGTTCGAGCTGTCGGCCGAGCGCTACGCGTACTTCGTGCAGAGCCTGGAGGACCGATTCTACCGCCACGACGAAGCCGAGCAGCTCGGCGCCGGCCTGACTCTCGACCTGCCCGTCGTGTTCATCACCGAGGCGCGCTGGATCGCCGACACGCTCGCCGACCTGCGCCCGGACGCGCCTTGCTACCTGGTGCGCAACGGCATCGACAAGGAGACCTTCGGTCCGCTCGAGCGAGCTCCCATCAACGCCGCACAGCCGCTTCGAGTGCTCATCGAGGGCTCGCCGAGCGCGTGGTTCAAGCACGTCCATGACGCGATACACGCGGCCGCCGCGATGCGCGAACCCCGCCATGTGACGGTCGTATGCGGCGACCGCGGGGCTCTGGGGGACGTCGTCGCGGACGAGATCGTCGGCCCGCTGAGCCACCGCGAGATGGCCGACCTGTACGAGCGCACCGATGTCGTGCTCAAGCTCTCGAGCGTCGAGGGGATGTTCGGACCGCCGCTCGAGGGCTTCCACCGTGGCGCCACATGCGTGGTCACACCGGTGACGGGCCACGAGGAGTACGTCGAGCACGGCTGGAACGGAATGCTCACCGACTGGGATGACCTCCGCGGCACAGCCCGCCAGCTCGACCTGCTCGCCCGCGATCGCGAGCTGCTGCATTTCCTGCGCACCAACGCCCTGGAGACCGCACGGGCGTGGCCGTCGTGGGAGCAGTCGAGCCAGTTCATGGCCGGCGCGCTGCTCGCCATACATCGCGAGCCGCAGGCGGCGGCCGCGGCCGGCGCGGCGCGCCTGCTCGCGGACCTGCGCGCCGGCCTCGAGGCCTACAACGGGCACCTGCGCGAGCGCATGGACTTCGCTCGCCGCGCGCTGCGCTACGAGCGGCCCCTGGCACGGCTGCGCAGCAGCCCGATCGGGCAGAGCCTGATGGCCCTGCGAGGCAATCGGGCGGTGAAAGTCGCTGCACGCCCCCTGCGCCCGCTGACCCGCCGCGCACGCCGGCTGCTCTCCTGATGGCAGGCGAGGCCGCGAGGAGGCCGCGCAGCCTCATGGCATCGACGCTCGGCCACCGTCGCTCACGCACGAGCGCCATCGCCTCCGCCCCCGCCCTGGTGGAGCTCGCCCGCTCGGGACCCGCGCCGCTCTCGTCCGATCGCCCCGACCCGCGAGCGCCGCTGAGCATCGCCACCGTGATCCCGTCGTTCCGGCGCGGCAGCGGCGGCCACGCCACGATCGTCAACCTGCTGCGAGAGCTGCGCGCGCTCGGACACTCGGTGTCGGTGTGGCTGGAGGACTGCGAGGGTCGCCACGCGGGCGAGCAAGCAGCCGTGACGAAGCGCAGCTTCAACGAGTTCTACGGCGCCGACGGCGTCGACCTGCAGACCGGCTTCGAGGGCTGGCGGGGAGCGGACGTCGTGCTTGCCACGGGGTGGCAGACGGTGGCACGGACGCTGATGCTCCCCGGCGCCGGAGCGCGTGCCTACCTGGTGCAGGACCACGAGCCCGATTTCTACGGAGCGTCGGCCGAGGCGCTGTGGGCGGAACAGACCTACCGCCAGGGACTGCACTGCATCGCCGCCAGCCCATGGCTGGCCGAACTGCTGCGCTCCCGCTACGGCGCGCACGCCACTCACTTCGATCTCGCGCCCGACCACTCCGTCTACCGTCCCACCGGCGCGCGCCGCCGCGAGGACCTGGTGGCGTTCTACGCGCGAGCTGCCACCCCGCGGCGCGCCGTGCCGCTGGGGCTGCTCGCACTGGGCGAGCTGTCCCAGCGGCGTCCGGATATCGAGATCGCGCTCTACGGCGAAGCCAGCCCGCTGGCGGTGCCGTTCGAGCACCGCCATCTCGGTGTGCTCGACCGCCGGCGGCTGTCCGAGCTCTACTCCCAGGCGACGGTCGGCGTCGTCCTCTCGCTGACCAACCCCTCGCTCGTCGGGCTGGAGATGATGGCCTGCGGGCTGCCGTGCGTGGAGCTGGCGAGCGAGGCGATGGTGGCGAGCTTCGGCGCCGACGGACCGCTGGTGCTGGCCGAGCCCGATCCGCTGGCGCTGTGTGCGGCGGTGGAGGTCCTGCTGCAGGAGCCCCGACGCAGGGAGCGGGTGTCTCGAGCGGCGCTCGAGCTCATCGCCGAGCGCACGTGGGAGCGGGCGGCGGCACAGCTGCAAGCGGGTCTGCGCGAGGCGCTCGAAAGGGCCGCGAGCTGACCAGCGCAGGGGTCATCCGCTCGCCGGGTAGACGCCCACGCGCACAAGCGTGCCGTCCAGCGGGTCGGTCGCCCACACCGCCGTGCCCGAGCTGGCGAGAGAGGCGACCGATCTGCCCACCTCGATCGGCGCTCCCAGCGGCGCACCGGTCTGCGGATTCACCAGCGCCACCTCGCCGGAGCCGTCGCCGACCCACAGGCCACAGGCGCCCATCGCGGTGGCGATCGGCTGCATGCCACCGGGAGCGGGCAGCTTGCGGACGGTCGCGTTGTCGGCTTCCACCCGCAGCAGCGACCGACCCGACGTCTCCCCGATCCAGATCGTGGCGCCGGCGGCGCTCAGGCCGCTCAGAGACTGGCCCGGCAGGCTGAACCCGGTGCGCACGATCCGTTCGAGCTTGCCGTTGAACGGCGACAGCCCCTCTTCGCCCGCGCCGAGCACCCACAGTTCTTCCCCGACCATGACCATGTCGACGGGACCCGCCGCCGGCGAGTCGAACGGACGACTGCTCGCGCCGCCACTGACAGGATCGAGCCGATACAGCGAGGCGGTGTCGATGCTCAGGGCCCACACGCCGAGCGGGCCTGCGACGACGCTCACCGGCGCCGGCAAGCCCAATGTCGTGTCCCGCGCCAGCGTCTGCTTGTTGAACGAAGCGACCCGATTGGCGTCGCGCTCAGCCACCCACAGCCTCCCGAACCCGACGGCGAGGCTGATCGGAGCGCCACCGACGTCGACCGTGCTGCTGGCGCCGGGCGCAACCCGGACGATGTCGCCGGCCTGCGGACGCGCGACCCAGGCGGTGTCGCCTTCGACCGCCAGGGGCCCGGCGCCGACGCCGACGTGGCGCCGCGACTGCATGAGCAGACGGACCTTGCTCGGGCAGCCCGCAGCAGTGCCCGGTGGCGGTGACGCGGCGGCGCTCGCCCGCGTCGAGCCGCCGCTGGCGGCGGTGCGGCCACAGCCGGCGAGCAGCGCTGCGACCAGCATCGCCGCCGCCGCGGCGCATGGTCGCCGAGCGCCGTTCACGCCGGCGTCACCGTCACCCGCTGCAGCTGGAGCGTCACCGCGGGATCGGATGCGGCGGGACTCTGACCGTTGAGCATCTGCAGTTGAGGAGTGGTGGCGATCTGGCCGCACACGCGCGAGTAGACGGTCTGCGTCTGGCCCGGCGCGAAGCTGACCTCCCGCCTGGTGCCCCGGCCGCTGAGCAAGAGGCTGCGGGTCGACGATGACAGCGGGCTGAGCGACAGCGTCAGGCCCACGCTCACGCAGCGAGCCGGGGTGCCGCGGAGCATGTACAGCCGCAGCGTCGCGGGACTGTCGACCGCCAGCCAGCCGTCGCTCGAGGCGCCGAGGACAGCCCAGGCCGCGTGCGCCGGTGTCGCGAGCCGCACGAGCTCCAGCGTGCCGGTGGCGGAGTGGCTCAGAACCGTTCCCGCGAACTCGATCGGAAAGCCCCTCGCCGCCGTGACGAGGTAGCGCTGTGAGGGTACTCCTGCGTTTGCCGACCCGTTCGGAGCGAGCACGACAGCACCCGTTTGGCTGTCCATGCTCAGCTCGGTCGTCGCGAGGTAGGAGTCGTCGATGCCGCCGAAGGTGTATGCACCGACGATCGACCTGTTCCAGAACTCGCTGTCCTCCCACAGTCCGCGAGACTGGTCCAGCCCTCCCACGTTGCTGACCACCTGCCCGACCGACGCACCGCGTGGTGCGCTTCGATCCACCCAATCGACGTCGCGGAGGCTGCCGCTGCCGTAGCCCCGGCCACCCGAGCTGCCGTGAACCACCCGCCACAATGCGTGCACGGTCTCCGCGCCGCAGAACACGATCGCCAGGGTGGCCACGCCGGCGAGCAGCCGCGAGGGAGAGATCCGTCGCGCAAGCGCAGCCACGACCGCCCCCAGCGCGAGCACGACGACGCCGGCGAGAACCTGGCGCGATGCGCCCGGGTTCGCCGACGGACCGCTGGCGGCGCCGAAGGCCGGGCGAATCCAGTCGTAGAAGCTCGTCATTGCCGGCGAGACCTGGTACCAGAAGGCATTGCGCTCGGACTGGTATTTGATGGTGGCCGTCAGAACCGCGAGCGCAGTCGAGCCACCCAGGATCAGCATCAGCCGATGGCGACTGAGCAGCAGCGCGCCACACATGCCAACCACCAGCAGCGGCACGATGTAGAAGAGATAGCGTTCCTGCAGGACGCCTTCGTCGAAGCGCACGGTGACCTCGGCGACCTGCACCGTCAGCGCCACGATGGTCACGATCGCCAGCGAGGCGAACGCGTGCGCGGCCCGGGAGACGGGCGCGAGCAGCGACTCGCCGATGAACCCGAACGCAAGAGCCGCCGGCAGTGCGCCGAGCCCGAGCGCGATGAACACGAGATAGTTGCGCGCCATGGCGAATGTGGCGCCGTTGAGCGTCGCTCCGCTGAGGGTGTCCCCATAGAAGCCGACCGCACTCGCCAATCTGCCGCTGAGCAGAAGAGGAACGCCGACGAGCAGCCCAACGACGCCGAACGCGCTGAGCGGCGTATGCCGCCGCGCCATCCGCGCAAACGCTTCGCGCAGCGCCGCCCGGCGACCGCCATCGGCCGCCAGGACATAGCCCAACTCGTGGAGCAGCATCGCAACCACCAGTACGGGAGCCAGGACGAGCAGCTGCAGCCGACCGTAGGACGCGAGCGCAATCGCCGCCAGTGCCAGCAGGTCGCGCCGCCAGCGCGGCTGCGCCAGCGAGCGCTGCATGGCCAGCAGCGCCCAGGCACACGCCGGAAAGGCGGCGACCTCCGTCAGCTCAGCGAGCGACAGCGTCACCCACGGTGTGAGCGCGACCAGTGCCGCAGCCAGATAGGCAGCCCAACGTGCTCGCACGAGCTCGCGCGCGAGCAGGTACGTGGGGATCGCGGCGGTGGCCATCAGCAGCACGTTCCAGACGTGGGCGATCCGGAATGCCGTGACGTTCCCGAACGGACCCCAGATGGGCGCGATCAGCAGCGGATACAGCTGGTTCAGGCGCTGAGCGCCGCCGTCGCGGAATGTGATCGGCGACAGCGAGTGAGCGATTCCCATCGCCAGGTGCGTATAGCCGACCTCGTCAGGCTCGTAGCCGACGATCTGCACCGCGAACACCCCGGTGATCGCAGCGGCGAGCAGCACGATGGCGCCGAGCACGAGCGGCGGCCGGGCGAGCAGCGCGCGCAGAGCTTGCACGAGCCGTCCTTCCGCGGGCAGGGCCGAGCGGTCGATCGTGGCCGGTGACGCGACGCGAACCACGGGAGAGCGAGACACCGACGCGCTATCGCGCCCGGCGCAGCCCGAGGATGCTGAGCAGGAACGCCGAGAAGAAGATCTGGATCCCGACGATCAGCAGCGACGCGGCGATCACCGCTAGGTGTTCGTCGGAGAGCGAGCCGAAGCCGTGCGAGATCCAGGTGGCCAGGATCAGACCGCCCATGACCACGCCGACGAGCATGAAGGCGCCGCCCAGGATCAGCCCGTGCTCGAGGCGGAAGCGCGCGCGCATGCGGTCGAACCACGGGTCCCGCTCGCCCATGAAGTAGGTGCCGTACGCGTGGGCGCACAGCCCCAGCGCGAGCACCTGGGTGCCGACGATCATCAGCAGCGCGCCGCCGATCAGCGCGTGCAGCCCCCAGGCGCGCCCGAAGAAGTCGAGCCCCGCGCCCACGAACGCGACGATCAGCGTGCCCAAGCCGGCGAGCACGGCACCGGGCACGATGAACAGGTGGTTGGGGCTGTGCACGAGCAGGAAGCGCAGGTGGCGCCATCCGTCGCGGAAGCTCGACAGTTTGCTCTCGCCTCCGCGTGGGTGGTATTCGATCGGGAACTCGGCGATCCTCAGGTTCTCCTTGGCGGCCCGGATGACCATCTCGGAGGCGAACTCCATGCCGGTCGTGCGCAGGTCCAGGCGGGGCAGCACTTCGCGGCGCAGCGCGCGCATGCCGCAGTGCGCGTCGCTGATGCCGGTGCGGAAGAACAGGTTGAGCAGCCCGGTGAGGATCGGGTTGCCGACGTACTGGTGCAGCCACGGCATCGCGCCCGGCTGGATGTTGTCCATGCGATCGCCGATCACCATCTCCGCGCCCTCCTCGAGCGCGGCGACGAAGCGGGGGATCTCGTCGAAGTCGTACGTCAGGTCGGCGTCGGCCATCACGATGTAGCGTCCGCGCGAGGCGGCGAACCCCGCGAGGTAGGCGCTGCCGTAGCCGCGCCTGCGTTCGACCACCACGCGCGCGCCCGCCTCTTCGGCCAGGCGGGCGGAGTCGTCCTCGGAGTCGTTGTCGGCGACCACGACCTCGCCGTGCACGCCCATGCGCACGATCGCCTCCAGCGCGGCCGTCACGCACGAGGAGATGTTCTCGGCCTCGTTCAGGCACGGGATCACCACCGACACCAGCGGCAGCTGCGCATCCTGGGCATCAGGCGCGGTGGGGGGGGCGCTTGTCGGGACGATTGTGCTCATCGGCTGAAGGGTCGCCGCGGCCCTGATCGGAGGATCGGACGGCGAGCGTTGCGTTTATAACGCCTGGCAGGGCGGAAAGTGGCGCACGAAGGTGGCCGCGCCGGCGAGATGGAATGCTAGCGGGATGCGCGTGTGCCTCGTGTACGACTGTCTGTTCCCCCACACCGT
>JBKQHH010000097.1:0-6538 GCA_052148875.1 Solirubrobacteraceae bacterium | reverse complement strand
GCCGCGGACAGCGCGCCGAGAACCCCTTGGGGGTTCTCGGAGATCTCGATTCGCGCGGCCGTGTCGGGACGAACTTGGCGCGAGCGCGCTCATGGCGGATACGCTGCGGCGGAGTGATGGGGCCGCGCATCTTGGTCCGGGGAGGATCGCCTGGGGTGGCGAACGCCTGCTGGGAGACTGTCCCGGTCCGCTCGATCGCTCGCTGGCGCGAGCTGTGGAAGGGCGTCGGCGAATGCCGAATGGCTCAGGGAGGAGAGGTGAAGGACCGCGAGCGTAGCGGGTGGTCGCGAGGCAGATCGGCGCACGCGGCAGTCGGAGCTCCAGCTCGGTGCAGTCGCCCACGCCGCGATCGGCTGAGTTTGGCTCTGTGATGCGGAACTGTGCGGGTGCCCGCGCGCAGTCGCGCACCTTGTGCGGACGAGGGCGACTGCAGCACGCGAGCCTTGCGATGGGTGGCGACTGCGGGCAGCGACGGCGTGACGGCGTTATCCCGTGCGCGACTGCATGGGCCCGCACGCGCCAGATTGCCCCGCGGCTCCCGGGATCTGGCGCGGCTCCACCGTCGCCTCGCCCGCCCGTGGGTCGCCGTGTGCGGCGCTCACGCGAACCTCGGGCGGCAGACGCGGAACACCGTAGGCGCGGGAGAGACCCTCGTGCACGTCGCGCTCGGCGACGAACACGATCCGCTCCCTGCTCGGGTACTCCCAATCGAGCGGGTACTCCCCCGCGTAGGCGCGGCAGGCGCGCAGCACCGCGTCGGCGCGCCGCGCGCACTCGCGCGCCCGCGGCCGATCGCGGCACACGAACACGACCACCGGCACGGCCTGCCCACGCCGACCGTAACGATCGGTGTGCATCGACCAGCCCGCCACGAAGTGGTCATAGCGCTCGAGCTTGCGCGCCGCCCGTCCGACGGGCGGCCGGTCGTCGAGCTCGACGATCACGTCTGTCGCCGGCTGATCGTGCGCCCGGACAGCCACCTCGACGATCGCGTCCGGGCGCACCGTCTCGAACCGCTCCACCTCGACCCGCCGACCGGTGGCGTCGCCGCGCAGGAAGTCGTGGGGCGTCCGTCCGCCAGGCAGACGCAGATCGCCGGGCGCAAGCGCGACGCGCCCTTCGGCGGACGAGCGCGTGGGTGGTGAGAGCACCGATTCCCCCGGCCCGCGGAGCTCCAGCACGGCGCCGTCGAGGACGACGGCGAGCGCCAGCGCCCAGCCGGCGACGTGCACGTCGTGCCTGGCCTGACGCAGCCTGTCGTCCCGTGCGCCGGCGGATGCCTGCGCATGAGCTCCGGCGGCACCGGACCCGCTGCTGAGGGCAGCCCGACGGTCGTGGTCCTTCAACGCCTGCAGGCCGGCGGCGGAGATCACATAGCACATGGGTATCCCGCCGCCGTCGCGACGATGAAACTGGAAGCGCTCCACGAGCCCCGCGTCGGACAATCGCTTGAGCCGGCGCTGCGTGGTCGTCGCGGCGCGCCCGGGGTTGAAGCGGCGGTGCAGCTGGCTGGTGAGCACGTGCCTCATCGCCGCGATCAGCTCGAGCATCTCGAGGTCGAGCGGATCGGGCTCGAGCGCGCGCGGGAACTCGACTCGCCTGGCCCAGCGGACGCTGTGGGCGCCGTCCAGCTCCACCAGCTCGCGGTAGCTCTCGGCGGGAACCTGTGGCAGGGCCGAACTGGGCGGAGGGACCGGGCTCGGCACCTCTCTCACGGCCTCGGCTGGCACCGGGTCCGAGCGGGCCGGCGCCGTGTCCGTCTCGCCGGCGCCGGGGTCCGCCGAGTCCGCCGCATGAGCGTCCCGGGCTCCGCGCCGGCGGCGATCCCAGTGCGGTTGGCGTAGATCCGTGCGATGGCGCCCGCCACGTTCGCGCTGGCGGGCTACGTGAAGTGCAATCCGCTCGCGATCCACCGCCAGCGGGATCGTCTCGGCCACGAACGGCGCCTGGCGCCCCTCCGGGGTTACCCAGCTTACGATCGCGTGGTGCTTGGGCAGGTGCAGGCGCACGTCGGGATGGCCGAGGCTCGACAGGCGCTCGATGCCCGGACGGACCATGTCGGAGAACTCGGCCATCGTCAGCGCGACCGCATCGCGCGCATCGCGCGCGGATGCGGTCGCGAAGTACACACGGTGGGCGAACAGCGCGTCCAACTGGTCGCGCACCTCGCGCTCGGTCCATTGGGCGTCGGCCTGCCAGCACGCGACGGTCTCCAGACCGGCTGAGCGCTTCAGCGCCATCGTCTCGGCGAAGCCGCGGTTGATCACCAGGGGCGCCTCGTCGACCTTCAGCGCGACGGCCACCCTCTGCTCGGCTGGCACGAGGTCCTGTTGACGGGCGAGGGCAGCGTCGAGCATCCCCACGAGCAACTGCATCAGCACGGAGGTGTTCCCCGCTCCCATCGCGCCGAGCGCGCCCTTGACGACGAGCACCTCCGCGCCAGCGATCACCCGATCGAAGTCGAGCCTCAGCGAGTCGTTCAGCAGGACTCGCTTGATCGATGGGGAGTTGAGCAGCCGCGCGAGCTTGTTCACGGGGGCGTCGAGCTTGGCCGTGGTGGTGCTGCGCGCGTCCGCCAGCTGGGCGCTCAGCTCCTGGGTGAAGAACTCGCTGATCTCCTTGAACTCGGGCAGCGCGCGCACCGCCGCCCCCACGCTGCTGCGATACGCGTATCCCTCCTCGCCGACCGACAGCAACCGGGCGGCGTCCCAAAGCGTCGAGTCGCGGTCGTACGCCAATACCGCGATGATCGCGTTGCGCAAATACCGGTCGGATGAAGCTCGGATGTCAGCATCGGTGAACAGGTTCTTGAGCGCGGCGACGACGTAGTCGGCGATCACGTCGGCCGGAGCGTCCACCGCCAGCGGGTTGAATCCGCAGGTCGGGTGAGAGAGGTCGAGCAGCGTGCATGTCCGCTCCGCCGGCACGACGCTCACGGCGGCGTCCGCCGCGTCGCCCTTCGGATCCAGCACGATCACCGCGCAGCGCTCCCGGCGAAGGTCCTCCGCGACCGTGGCCACCAGGAAGCTGGACTTGCCCTGCTCGACCGTCCCCGGCACGGCGGTGTTCTGCCTGCGCAGCTCCGCATGGATCGAGACCGGACCGAGGGCGTCGCGCAGGGTGCCGTGACCCTCTCCCGGTCGCGAGATGGCGGGCGACGCCGGCGCCAGCGGCACGCCGCTGCGTGCGAACGGGACCGTCAGGTAGTCGACGGATGGCAGTTGCCAGATGGGCGCCAGCTCAGCGGACGCGAAGACGCCCTTGCAGAACGACGGCAGCGGGTTGCCCTCGCCGCGCTGGACACGGCGGCCGTAGAGCCCGAATACCCCGTGGCGCACCGCGGTTCCGCGCTCCACCAGCCGGTTCTCGGCCCCCTCCGCGCGCAGCTCGGCCGCGATCCGCTCGCAGACTCCACGATGCGCAGCGATGATTCGCAGCTCGACGAAGAACAGGGGTTTGTGCTGCACCTCGAGGCCACCGCGGAGCTCCGCGTCCTCGACCATCGAGCGGTCGCGCACCACCAGGTGCTCCCTGCGCTCGCGCGAAAGGCGCGCCTCGTGGCGCTTGTACAGGTGCTTCGCGAACGCCTCGAACAGCGCTGGCGTGGGTGTCATCGCGAGCTGCACGAACGCAGGCTCGCGACAGGCGCCCATCACCGTCAGCAGCCGATTGACCGGCGGCTCGGGCGACCCGGAACGCCGGTCGAAGTCCTCGAGCGCCTTGACCCGCTTGATGAACTCGGCGTGCTTCTTCAGCCGCAGCACCGCCGGCGGTGTGCCGACCTCCCGCTCAAGCGGACGCAGCCGGCAGTTGGGATAGGTGGCCTGCAGCGTGGCCTCGATCATCCGCTGCTGTCCCTCGGGGCAGGAGATCGCCAGCCAGGCGGAGCGCGGCGCGGCGCCCGTGTGGTGCACCTCCAGCGACAGCGACGGCTGGCCGAGCAGCAACCTGCGCCACCACCGCCGCAACAGGCGCTTGTGCAGCGCCCCGAACAACGTCACGACGGCCTCGATGCTCGCGTGATCGCCTCGGTAGGCCTCGACCCGCAGGCGCACGTAGCGACGCCGGTGGCGGGCGCGCACACGTGCGACCGCGACCAGTAGGAACAGCGCGGCCGCGAGCGCGAGCAGCAGCCTCGCGGACGCTACGCCAGGCACCGGCGCCCAGTTCCAGATCGCCTCAGACCAGCGGTCGAGCGTCCCCGCGAGTGCCCTCACGGAGTGCTGGAAGACCCCGGCGACCGAGCGTCCGCGGAGCACCTTCCCGGGCCCTCCGTCGATGAACCACGCGATCAGCGCCAGTCCCGCCACGATCGCGAGCAGGCCCAGCAGCCGCCACAGCAGGAAGCGAAGCACCTGCCTCCTGCTCCGACCCGGGGCGCGGGTCGGGACAGAGCACGTCTATGCGGTCAGCGCGGCCGCGTCGCCCGCTCCACCTGCGCGCCACGCGCCGTCAGATGCCACGCGTTGGCGGCTCCCTTCTCCTGCCCCTCGCCGAGGTTCTCCACGAGCTTCAAGCGCGCTAGCCGGTTCAGGAGCTTGGAGATCTGACCCTGATCGACGATGCCCGACCCTTCGGCGATCTCGCGATTGCTCGCCCCCGGGTGCTCGGCGATGACCATGAGCACCCGCACGGTCCTGTACGTGAGGCGCATGTTCAGGCCTTCAAGTGGATCCTTGTGGCGGGTCGGCGTCCGCGAGCGGCCATCGCTGGGGATCTCCAGCGGCGGCCGACTCAGCTCTCTGCCGGCGGCGCGGGCACCGAGATACGGAAGCACGATCATGCTCATCAGGGAACCGAGAAGATCCGTCAGCGGCCCGCCGCCGCTTTCGAGCACGCGCGTGTGGAGCACCGCGAAGATCGCGCCGACCACGCCTTCGGCCGTGACCTCCGGCGGTTCGCGCGTAGCGTTGGTGGCCGCCCGTCCTCTATCTATGACCTCCGCCAGTTCGTCCAGCACGCTGGCACGGCGGTCGAGGACCCTCTCGCCGGCTCCCAGCGCCTCCACGATGCAGAGCTTCGCCAGTCCCGGCTCCTCGTCCATGAACATCAGCAGACGCGCCAGCGCCGCGCGGATTCCATCGCGCCAGCTGGACTCCTGCTCGTAGGCCTCCTGCGCGATCAGCCTCGCCTGGCCGAGCGCCTGCTCGAACGCAGCCAGGAAGCAGTCCTCGCGGTCGGTGAAGACGTCGTAGAAGGTCTTGCGCGAGACCCTCGCACGGCTGATCACCTGCGCTACCGTCATCCGCGCGTATCCCACGTCCTCGACCGCCTCAACAGCCGCTGCAAGCATCCGGCTACGCTGAATTTGCGTGACCTGCCCGCGCGGGAGCCCCCCCGGGCCCGGGCGCAACCGCGGTGTCGCGGTGCGTGTCTTGTACATAACAGTCATGTCTACCCCGCTAGTCGTCTGTTTCGCCAGTAATAGTGAACACTTGAATCCGCTCGAGCCAGGGCGCCCGGTGGGACTCCGCTAACGAGCAGGCACTATGCCCGCCCATGCGTACACAGAAGAGTCACGGGTCTAGACCCTTAAGTCGAGAGGCGTCTCCGACTTCTTCCCACTGATTCGAATGCCCTTCCGTAGGTTCAACCGGGGTTGACCCGGTGGCCCAGCTCTGTTGTCGTCAAGGACTCCATGAAGTCCATTATGCAGAAGATATCCAAACTACAGAGCAGAGCCTAGCTCCATAGGAGGACGTCATGGCGCCGCGCCCTGGGTCGGCACCGGGAAGAGCTCGGGCGTGCCGGCACTCAGACCGCTCGATCACGCTACGCGCGCTTCACGCAGGAACGGCGGGGCAGCGAGTGATTCGGCGTGCCGGCGATGATCGGCGTGCTCGTCATCGCCGCGGTCGTTCCAAACGTGTACGGCGTCGCGGGCGTGCTCATGGCCGTCCTCGCGGTGCTGGCCGCCTTCCTGATCATCGGCGCGGCGATGACGCTCGCCAACAAACGCCGAGGGCCATGCCCGCGAGGGCGCCCGGGCCTCCCATGAACGCGAAAGGCCCCGGAAACCGGGCCCAACGGAGTACCGCTACCGGGATTCGAACCCGGGTTTCCGCCATGAGAGGGCGGCGTCCTAGTCCCCTGGACGATAGCGGCGCGAAATCGGCTGGCCCCGAGGCTAGCAAAGCGCGCGCGGGACCCGTCGCGCAGGGCCGTCGCGCAGGCCGCCCGCCCTGCGGTCACGCCGGTGCACGTCCCGCCCGCACGTCGCGTCTGCGATATCTTCGCATCCCGCACGCGGATGTGGCGGAATTGGTAGACGCGCACGGTTCAGGTCCGTGTCTGGGAAACCAGGTGGAGGTTCGAGTCCTCTCATCCGCATTGATGCGTCGCGGCCGCCTGTGGAGCGCCGTAACGCATGCTTTGGCGCCAGAATGGCGCTACCTGTCCGGATGCCGAGCGTACAGATCAAGGATGTGCCCGCCGACGTGCACGCCGTCCTGCGTCAGCGGGCGGCAGCTGCAGGCCAATCCCTGCAGGAGTATCTGCTGGGCCGTCTCGTTGCGGACGCC
This sequence comes from Solirubrobacteraceae bacterium, assembly GCA_052148875.1. Taxonomy (GTDB): domain Bacteria; phylum Actinomycetota; class Thermoleophilia; order Solirubrobacterales; family Solirubrobacteraceae; genus Palsa-744. Next base: position 17 of record JBKQHH010000097.1, on the reverse strand, counting down.
CGTCGTCCGTCGCTTGA
>JBKQHH010000096.1:0-4921 GCA_052148875.1 Solirubrobacteraceae bacterium | reverse complement strand
GCTACCTCCCCGGCGAGTCGACGGCGCTCGTCGCCTACCTCGCCACCAAGCTCGGCAAGCCGGTGCTGGTCGAGGGACCTGCGGGAGTCGGCAAGACCGAGCTCGCCAAGGCGCTGGCCTCCTATCTGGGACGCGAGCTCGTGCGCCTGCAGTGCTATGAGGGCCTCGATGAGGCGAAGGCGCTGTATGAGTGGAACTACCGCAAGCAGCTCCTTCGCATCCAGGCAGAGGCCTCGGGCACGGGCTGGGACGCCGTCCAGGAGGACATCTTCGGCGAGGAGTTCCTGCTGGCGCGGCCGCTGATGACGGCGATCGCCTCCGAGCAGCCGGTGGTGCTGCTGATCGACGAGATCGACAAGACCGACCAGGAGTTCGAGGCGATGCTGCTGGAGGTGCTCTCCGACTTCCAGATCTCGATCCCGGAGCTCGGGCGGGTGGAGTCGCGCACGCACCCGATCGTGCTGCTGACGTCGAACAACTCGCGCGAGCTGACCGAGGCGCTCAAGCGCCGCTGCCTGTACCTGTGGCTCGACTACCCGGCGCTCGAGCACGAGCTCGAAATCGTGCGCCTGCACACGCCGGAGCTCTCCGAGACGGTCGCCCGCCGGCTGGTGGAGGTGATCGGCATGGTGCGCGCGCTCGACCTCAAGAAGCCGCCGTCGATCGCCGAGTCGATCGACTGGGCGCGCGCGCTGCTGCTGCTGGGCGCAAAGGAGATCGACGCCGACACGTTCATGGAGACGATGTCGGTGATCGTCAAGCACCGCACCGACATGGACGTGGTCGCCGACCGCGTCGGGCTGAAGCTCTCCGCGCCCGCCGATGTCGCCTGACGAAAGCCCCTCAGCCCACCGCCCGGGCCTGGACGCGGCGCCCGGCCGCGACCTGGACGGCCTGCCCGCGCGCATCCTGGAGCTCGGCGAGGAGCTGCGCCGCGAAGGCGTGGCGGTGGGCACGTCGGAGATGCTCGACGCGTTCGAGGTTCTGGGCGAGATCAGCTGGACCTCGCAGGAGGACTTCCGCGAGGCGCTGGCGGCGACGCTCGCCAAGAGTCAGGAGGACCGGCGCGTGTTCGAGCTGGTGTTCGACCGCTTCTTCTTCCGCGCGGTCGAGATCGCCGCCGCGCGCGAGGGCGTCCGCGAGGAGGACCGGGCGGAGCTCGGAGAGCTCTCCGAGGAGCAGTTGGATGAGCTGCGCGCGCAGATCGCGGCGGCGCTGCGCGACGGCTCGGAGGGCGCGATGCGCGATCTCGCGCGGATGGCGATCGCGGCGTTCGCCCGCCGCCAGGAGGGCTCGGGGGTGATCGGCGTGGACGTGCAGCGCATCCGCCGCGCGCTCGGCCTGCGCGCCGAGCCCCAGCCCGATCTGCCGCCGGAGGACCCGCGGCGCGAGGGCCTGCCCAGGGACGCGCTGCGCCGCTTCGAGGCGCTGCTGCGCCGCGAGCTCGAGCGCGCGCAGATCGAGCGCACTGGCAGCCTGCCGCCGGCGCGGCCGCTGGGCGAGCTCGACCGGGCGCTGCCGTCCGGCCCGCTCGCCGACCTGGCGGCGGTGCACCGTGTCGTCGCGCAGCTGCGCCGGCGCCTGGCCACGCAGGGCATGCAGAACCGCGGCCACCGCCGCCACGCCCACGTCGACGTGCGGCGCACGATGCGCGCGTCGCTGCAGACGGGCGGGGTGCCGGTCGTGCTCAAGTACCGGCCGCGGCGCCCCAAACGCCCGGAGATCTACGTCCTGTGCGACGTCTCCACGAGCGTCACCTCGGCGTCGGTGTTCTTCCTGTCGGTGCTGCACGCGCTGCACGACACGTTCCGCAAGATGCGCTCGTTCGTGTTCATCGAGCGCATCTCCGAGGTCACCGACATCTTCGAACACGAGCGCGACTTCAAAGCGGTCAGCGAACGGATCTCCAGCGACGCGGGCGTGGCCGACATCTCCGGCTACACCGACTACGGGCGCGTGTGGTCGGAGTTCCTCGCCCAGGTCGAGGACGAACTGCACCCGCGCGCGACCGTGATCGTCCTCGGCGACGCGCGCACCAACGGGCGCGACCCCCGCGCGGACATCTTCGCGCAGATCGCCTCGCGCGCCGGGCGCACGTTCTGGCTGAACCCCGAGCCGCGCCTGTACTGGAACTACGGCGACTCGGTGATCGCCGCGTACGAGGAGTTCTGCACCGCGTTCGAGTGCTGGACCACCGCGCAGCTCGAGGATTTCGTGCGGGCGCTGACGCGCCCGGTCATCGCGGCCGCGTGGTAGAAAGAGCCACGGCAAAGCGGTTCGCGTTGCATCTGCGGTCCCCCTACAGGGCTACACTCAGCTCATGGAGGTTCGGCCCTGGCCCGCATTGCCCGATGAGGATCGCTGGCTTGCCGGCACCATGGATCGGCGGCTCCGCGACAGTACGCAGAGCGCGGAGCAGTTGCGGTCGCGAGCGCGTGAGCTGCGCGCCGAGGCGGAGCAAAGCGACGTATCGGGGATACGCAACGCAGCTTTGGCGCTCGCAGAGCGCTACGAGCAGACAGCAGCCACCCGGCTGTCGGCCTGAGGGGCGCCGCCGCTAGCGTGCTCGACTGACGAGGTCGAGCAGCTCGGCGGCAATCTGATTCTGTCTGGCGCGAAGCGCCGCGAGCGCTGGAACAAGCTCTGCGAGCTCGACTTCCAGACGCTCGATGGTGCGCTCGGCTGACGGCGGGTCCAGCAACTCTTGCTCAGCCAATTCGCGCTCCAGAGCTCGCAAGCGGCTGGTCAGCCCCGGCATCCGCTCGAAGACCACCGCCGCCGATTCGCGCAGAAGCTCGCGAGTGTGGTCGCCCGCGGCGTCGAGTTCCCCAAGCTCACGGTGCAGATCGGCGACATACTCATGGGCGATCCTGGCGGCCGCGAAGTAGCCGTCCAGCTGCCCGAGCGGCCCAGGTCGGTCAATCATCCCGCCAGCGTCGCAGCCACCGCGGTCGAAACGCTCGTCGCCGATGATGAGAACCGTGGGCGGTCTGCTGGCTCCAGCCCGACCGATCGGTCCTCCAGCGCGGTAGCATCAGCGCACGATCACAGCAGACACCAGGGGGGCTGGCGGTAGGCCGGCTGAGATGACGTCCATTGGGGTCCCACCCGCCCCACGATTCCACCGGCGTCGACCCTTAGAACCTGTGGGGTAATGCCCGCGAAGGGAGCGAAGTGGCCACCGAACTGCAGTCCCGCGTACAGCCCTCGCTGAGGGGCGCGGAGGACGACGCGCGATCGGCGGGCGGCGACGCGGTTTCGCTGGACGCGGTGGGCTTCGCCTACCCGGCGGGGCGCCGCGGCGCCGTGCACGCGCTCGCGGACGTCTCGCTGCGCGCCGCCCCCGGCGAGCTGCTCGCGGTGGTCGGCCCGAGCGGCTGCGGCAAGAGCACGCTGCTGGAGCTGATCTGCGGGCTGCAGGCGCCCGACACGGGCTCGCTCGCGTGCGCGCCGGCGGTGCTGATGCCCCAGCGCGACCTGCTGCTGCCGTGGCTGAGCGCCGTCGACAACGCGGCGCTGGCGCTGCGCATCGCGCGGCTGCCGCGCGCCGAGGCGCGCCGCCGCGCGCAGGAGCTGTTCGCGGAGCTGGGGCTCGACGGCTTCCAGCACGCCCACCCCCACGAGCTGTCCGGCGGCATGCGCCAGCGCGTGGCGTTCGTGCGCACGCTCCTGTCCGGCAAGCCGCTGCTGTGCCTGGACGAGCCGTTCGGCGCGCTCGACGCCATCACGCGCGCGGAGATGCAGGAGTGGCTGGGCGGCGCGCTGGCGCGCGAGCCGCGCACGGTCGTGCTCGTCACCCACGACGTCGAGGAGGCGGTGCTGCTGGCCGACCGCGTGGTCGTGCTCTCGCCGCGGCCGGGACGCGTGGTCGCGCAGCTGGAGGTCGAGCATGAGCGCCCGCCTGTGCCCCCGTGGGTGCGCACCCGCACCGATCCGGAGGTGATCGCCCTGCGCGAGCGCGCGCTCGGCGCACTGGGGATGGGCCGCGGGATGGACGGGTCCCGGTGAGCGCCCGAGGCGCACGCACCCTCGGGGGCACGCGCGACAGCGCCCGCAAGCGCCGCGGCTTGCCGGGCGGGCTGGCTCCGATCGTGCTGAGCGCCGCGCTGCTCGGCGCATGGGAGCTGTACGCGGACTTCGCGGGCGTGCAGGAAGACCTGCTGCCCGCCCCGCACGCGGTGGCGGCGGCGCTGTGGAACAACGGCGGCCTGGTGTGGCGGAACTTCGCGGTCACCGCCGAGCAGGTCGTGCTCGGGCTCGCGCTGGCGCTCGTCAGCGGCTTCGCGCTCGCGGTCGCCATCCACCTGTTCCCGCTGCTGCGCCGCGCCGTATACCCGCTGGCGGTCGGCTCGCAGGCGGTGCCGATCCCGGTGATCGGCGTGCTGCTGGTGTTCTGGTGGGGCTTCGGGATCTTCCCCAAGCTGGTGGTGATCGCGCTGATCTGCTTCTTCCCGGTGGTCGTCAGCACGGTCGACGGCCTCGCGGCGGTGGACCCCGAGCAGCCGAAGCTGCTGCGCACGCTCGACGCCTCGCGCTGGCAGGCGTTCCGCTTCGCCGAGCTCCCGGCGGCGCTGCCGGCGGCGCTCAGCGGGGCGCGGATCGCCCTGGCGGTGGGCGTGATCGGCGCGTTCATCGCCGAGACCAGCACCCCCACCACCGAAGCGTATTCGGGCCTGGGACGCGAGATCATGACCGACGCCGGCGGCTTTCAGACCGCGCGCGCCTACGCCGCCACCGCGGTGCTGTTCGCGTTCGCCATCGCCTGCTTCTACGCCCTTGCGCTCGCCGAGCGCAGGCTCGTCCCCTGGAAGGTCCAACCCCGAGGAGAGACAGCTTGAGCGACGGGAACGGGAATCTTTTCCCTGGACCCTGCCGCATGCGGCAGGGTCCCCGGCCGCCCCAGGGCGGGCGGGCCGGGGGG